>JAITIY010000001.1 GCA_031279185.1 Holosporales bacterium | reverse complement strand
ACTACAACGGCAAATTTATTTATATCTGTAGAAAATCTAGCATGATGCTGAATCGTGCGGACAGTATGCCACATTTCATTAAATGTAAGCCACCGTTTCAAAATACTGTCAAAAGATTGAATAATCTTATACGCATTTTGTTGCCTTGTTCCACAATCAAAAATTTGCTCTAGTGCAGGCGCTGTCTGCGCGACACGTATTTTTCTTTTAGAAATTTCATCAGTCATAAATTTTGCGATGTCCGAAAGTACGTTATTAACAGAACATATGTGAGGGACACACAACAATGAAAAACACGTTTTATTGCCTTCTTGATATGTTGATAGTGCTTGTGTCATTCCTCTTATGTAGTCGTTAATTTGTATTCCAAATATCGTTAAACGTGAAACGATTGTGGCAAATTCTTCTAAATCGCCATCATCAACACTCATTGAATTAGTAGTAGAAATTTTTCTTTCAAAATCAGACAACAATAAATCATGCAATCGTGTTACTCTGTCGAGTATTTCTAGTGATATGTGAGTTCCTTTTGCAAAATTTGCACAACAACTAGCACTTTCAATTTTTTGTTTTATATCAATTGGTCGAACTAATGCAGCAATAGTTTTTATAGAAACACAAGGCCAATTACCATATTGAGTGCAAATCACTTTGTTGGCGTGTCGATTTAAAGCTTCAGTCGCATCCGCTATGCAAATGAGTAACCTAAACATTTCTACAAATGCAGGTAACGAGTTATTTAGAGAGTAAATATCCTCATAAAACGTATAATTTATGTAATCGCTAATAATTTTTAACTTGCTAAAAACACGAATTATCTCGTCTAAAAGTTCCTGACCTTGTAAATTAAATTCGTTCAATTGATAATGTTCATTTTCTAATGAAGCTCCTAGATTGTGTGACGTATAAAAAGTTATACATTGTTGTGTAGTTGTTCGTATTATTCGTACTAAATTATCAATAAATGGAATTAGTAACTGGCTGACACAAGAATGTGCAGGAATTTGGTTTATTGTTTCGTCCAATTGTGCAATTTGTGTTAATACTGAATGCAACGTTCCAGTTGGAGCAATTAAATAGGATAAGAGTTCATGCGGATCATTCATGTTTAACAACATGCTTAAATAGTTTGGATTATTATAAACGCATTTTTCCAAATAAAAATGAAAGCGGTTAATTTCGTATAAAAACGTGTTCATATTTTGAAAAAATTCTGAGCAACATTTCTTGCTCAGCTCTGTGATAAGTTCAGATATGTTTGCTCTAATTCCGATTAAAGTTACCGTGGTATCTGCAAAAGTGGAGTTGGTGAATAGAATTTGATTTTGTGCTGAATATAGTTTTTTTACAGCATCAACTGGAGTGGTGTTTATGCACTCAACAGTTTTTTGAAGCAGTTGTATCAATTCTTCATCGTAGCGAATGGTTTTAAATTTTTTTGTTATTGTGAGTATTTTTGATAACGCAAATTCTATTTTTTTAATCGCGTCTTGAAATACCGTTAACTTTTCTGGCAAGCTCATTTGCCTAGCAAGTACTTGATTCACTGCAAGATCAACAAAATCAACTCCACAATGTTTCAAAAAATCTGACACAATACCATATAAAATGAATACACAGTTATCATGTAAATTTTGCATACACACTAATGATTGTTGACCATTCAGCGCTGCATAAAAAAATACGTGCAGATTATCAAGTACTGTTATGAATTGTTGTATCTGTAATTTTAGTTGTGCATCAACTTGTAGTTTGATTTGGTTGTTTTTTATAAATTCATCGCAAAGTTGTATAACACTCATGGATTTGATTGCTATTTGCGTACAAATATCTTCAAGTGCAATAAGATTTGTCGGATAGCAAAAAGCCTCATGTAATGTAGCCAATGCGTTTTCAAGTTTTAGTAGTTCATTACACACTAAATCACTTGGAGTTTTACAAAAATCACATAACAAAGACTGATCAATACGTTTGATATACGCAGTCAATCCAGTTTCTATAAACGAGTTCAAAAACTGCATGATCTTTTGATTTGATGCATATACTAGTTGTCGTTGACTCATCTTATGTGCTAACAACAATACGTCTTGTGTTATTTCACGCAAAACCTGACACATCATATCCATTATATATGGTCCAATTTGGTAAAAATTATTCATCGTGAATACACTTGTTTGTGGATCAATTACGCCACATGCAAAGATAGCTAAATTTGCTAGCTTTTTAGCCATTTTATCAAGCACTGCGTGGATCGTGAGTAAAGCTGCAATATGCTCACTAGCACCACAACGCATCTCTCCAAGTGAATTCAGCGTGCCACAAAGTTGAACATAACTAGTTTGTATTTCATTTAGGTATGGAACGATCGCATCATCTAATGAAAATTGGCCTATACTGTCGTTATTAACTATATGTTTGATGAGGTGCCCCATGTATTGCAACTGCTTTACAATGTCAAACATCACTATATTGGCCTTAGAGCTACAATATCTACTAAGAATACCATTAATAGAATCTGGTGATTTACCACCTAAAACATTTGTAAATACGTTGAATAATTGTGAAAGTTCCGCAAGCGCTTTTCTTTGTCTTGGATGCAAGCAAAATTTACATAACTCCTGTGACGTAACGTTTGTGGTTATCTCATTGAGATCTAGATAAATTAATTTTAGTGTGTTCGCCATCATTTCAAGTTTTGTTAACAATTGTGGGTTATGTCTTCTGCTATTAGCATTCAGCAACAGTTGGCATACCGATTGATTCGTTTGGCAAATTTGCGTCATTGTATGTACACAGTCTTCTAGCGATATTGCTAAAACTTCACATCCTGCTTTAGTTCTATCCGAATGTATGTGCTCTACAGTTGCTGTATTTGTATATGATCCCAGCAATGCTGCTAATTGTTGCACAGATAGATCAATATCTGAGAGGCTGAGATTTATGTTCTCTAGAATTGGCACTATTTGATGATTACAACAATAAGAGAAAGGCACACATTTCGATTTTGCTGTTGCTGAGTACTGCTGAACGCGATCAAATTGTAAAATTAATGAATCTAGACAATAAAAAAATTGCGCTTCTCTAGAAGGATGTAGTGTAATACGAGTTAATTTTGGTAAACCACGTAATGTATTGTGGATGTTGCGTAACAAATTCGCTATGTGTATTGTTTCGTCGGCAGCATAAGTGCAGCATCCAGGCTTTGATAGTGTATCTAGGAGATCATCGTAATCGTTTTGTATCATCGTTGTAGTATCAAGTAATGTATAAGACAACGTATCCGTAATCGGTGCACACCGGCGACACGGAGGTGTTCTGTATTTTTGTTCAGTAATCGCGATAAATTGTCCAAGAACAACATACATACTCTTTGCGGTTGAGAGTACATTTAAAATCTCGTCGTCATTAACTCGTAAAGGAGGATTTTGTTTTATTAACATAGCTAAGTCGTGCAACGTTGCCGAAAAAGCTTGGTATTGTACTACCATATCTAATACATGTTGACCCATGTTGGCACATGTAAAAACTTTATCTTCGATTTGTATGCTTGTTATATCTGCTACGCCAATTGTTTCGAACATTAATTTCGCAAGTTCTTTGCGTTGTAGCAACGCACGTACAACTGTAGAAAAATTTGCGGAAATACATTGAAGATTACACAATAAATCTGTACTGGAATCGTGGTCTGCAATCAGTGTTACAATTAAATTGTATAATTGTTGCGCATTTTGCGACAACTGAACGCATATAGATAAATCTGGCACTGTTGTATCAATTCGATAATGCGTTAATACTGCTATTAATGATTCTCTCATTTGCACTAGGTAAATCGATGTTAAATAAGACGATTCTGAAAGATTAGAACAACAAAATGATTGTAATATTGCGACTGTGTCACTCAACGCTGAATATATATTACGTACATTATCTTTTGGAAATAGACCTTCATGTTGACACGTTCCATAATAACTACTTGATGATAAATCCGTCAGTTGTTGTAATATCGCTGCAAATTGAGACAAAAATTCGTGCAATGATGAAACAAGTGCAGTAGAATAAAGCGATTTGTGGCGTCTACTGAAATTATCGTTAAATACTGTGATATGCGCAGCTGTATTTACTAATGACGCGTGCAATATCTCTATTGCATGATCAACTGCATCGCAGTGTTCTTCATATAATTGTGACGATTCTTCTGAAAAGATTATTGGCGTGCCTCCTATTGTGCCGTGTATTTTTATTAATACATCTAGTAGGTTTTCAATTTGACTATTGATTGCAATCAAATTGTCGGAAATGCAGAGTGTCATGCAAGGAAAATCATGGCTTGAATAGATTTCTGTTATCATAGTTAGTTGGTCTGAGACGCATTTTAATATCTCTGCCCCACGATCAATTTGAAATGTTAAACTATTCCCATCATCTTGCAATAGGTTACTAGACAGTATATCGATGTTTTGAAATACTCGATTTATTTTGGAGATATTTACGTCAATTCTGTTGAGCGTTATTCCTGGTGTACGACAACACAATGGTGTAGATAATTGCACTGTTGCAAACGATTCTAAAAAGTCAGCTAATATATAAATTTCTTGTTGTATTGTACTAAAGCTTGCACTATCTGAACACTGCGAACATAAAGTTGATAGTAGTGGAATTTGCCCACCGCATTGATTTATGACACTTCTCAATAGTGCAGGAATGCCTACGACAACGTTTTTTAATTCTGAATTAATTGCATAGTTTGATGTCGCTGTACGTTGTATTAAAATTTGGCAAGTTTCGTTGATTTTTGATATCGCTTTACCTATATTTTCGATAAAAAATGCTAATGTTTTACATCCATGATCAACATATGTCGCTCTAAAGTACGGAACAAAGTTTGGTATGCCTTGTACATGGACAATTGTTTCAAGATCATTATTCATGAAAGCCAGACTATCGTTGACGTTTTTTAAGTATTCCTTTAAACGGATTGTGTAGCAAAAATCGTCAGACTTTGTTTGATCTATTGGTTGATAAGCTAATGCGGCATTCAAAAACGTTGTTATGCTTTGAGCAATTTGTATCCATGCTTTGTGCTTGTCATTTGAGTACATTGTTGGTTCGTTAATTATCGCTTTTATTAAACGTAATGTCTGAAAGCAATGGTGGTGTATGTCAAATATTTCTGGAAAAACATGAGAGCAACACAAAAGAGTATTCACCACTGGGAACTCACCAAGCAGTTGTCCTATTTCTTCAATAAATTCCGTCAGTGTTATATCTTCATGAATACAAAACGTATTATTGTGGTGTATTAATGCATACAGTAATGAGCATTCATCTTCTCCTACGATATTATGCATAAGTGAAACCATATTGGAACTAAGCGTATTTAAAGCATTGCCTATACGTTGTTCATAGTTTTCACCAAACTTAGTAATAATTAAAGAAATGCCGTTCATAATTAGCTGAACATCATTTTTGATTTTTGTTGTTACATCACGCACGCTAGAAATGTCATCATACGTGCTATGCGCAACAATATTGACTCCTGAACAAGTATCAAAACCGAATTCGTATAAATGCTCGATATGCATAAAACAATTGCCAAGCAAACACTCAATTTTATGCATTTGTGCTATAAAACTGCCATTCATGAGACAGTTGTCATCAGTAAATAATTTAGCTATCGCAGACATACTAATATTAATATCTTGTACTATAGTTGTTACTTGATCAATATTGTTAACAATATTTTCAACGTTCGGTAAATCTTGTTTAAATGTTTGACATACAATTTTTTGAATTTGTGATGCGAGCGCACTTGTTGTTCCTTCTATGTGATGTAATGAGTCTATATATTCGAATAGACATGTTTGGTGCTCAAAATTTAACTGGCTTAGCATTGTTTTTGCCGTGGCAATAACGTTAAGTGTTGCATCATTGAGATCTGTTGATTCAAATGCAATTTTTGATATAAAAACCGACTCAAGATCTATAACGTTTCTTCTTAGTTCTGATACGTTTATGTCTCTAATCAAGGCATTTAGTTCACGGTTGTTCAAATTTACGACATCCTCAATGAGTGCGTTAATGCGATTTGGAATGGTGATTATACTTTGCGATATTTGATTTAGTAGTGTTGGTACATCTGCAATAGATTTAGTGCAAAGTATATGCCATTCAAGTAAATCTGTGTCTGTTTTGTTTTCAATAAATAATTGAAAATTTTTGTATAAAAAATTCGCAAAATCTTGCACGTTATTAATTATTATCTCAACTTTTGTATTAAATTGTTCATTTATGACAATAGTATCTTCGTTGTTGGCCAACGTTGTAACCTCAGCACACACTTTAGCTAAGCCGGATATACGTGATGCGAGGCTGTCACCCATGCCTTGCAAAAGTTCTGTTATATCAGATAGTTTCTCGTTATCAAAGTTGTTACATGTATTTTGAAAATTACCAAGGATCCATTCTAATCTCGTAAACGTCTGATGCATTTGTTCTATATTACAAACATATTTTTCTATTACGCTTGTTGCGGAAATAAGTGAAGGAAAAGTAACAAAACAAACGAATAAAAGTTTTAAAAAAGTTGGTGGTCGTTTATTGATTACAATGTTGACTACTACGCAAAATATTTGTCTGCAGAATGTGGATGTCTTTGTAAAAAATAGTGACACTACATTCATGTATAAAGTGTTAGCATTGATAATCACTAATTATTATATTAAATTTTATGTATTAATAATAAATTAAAAATATAAAAACTACGCGAAACAAAAGGAAATCGCATGAGTAGTTTACTAAAACTATAAAAATACAGCAGACTGATTCTAAATAAATCTAACATCCATGTGGTGTTCCCGGAGGGATTTGAACCCACGACCTCAGGATTAGGAATCCTACGCTCTATCCATCTGAGCTACGAGAACATGCTGAAAACATTATTTTAGTTTACTAAACTGCTTGGCAATATAACAAGTCAATACAATACTTAATACAGGGCCTACGCAGGGCCTACGCATGAGATATTGAAAAAGGCTGATTTTGCGCTATAAAGCGTGGAGTACTTTTGCATATTTTGTAGAATTCGCCATGAAATTGATGAAGCTATTTAGGGGTTTTTTTTGAAAAAGGCAAAGAAACGACTGAAATTAGGTATTACATATCGTCATTACAACTGGACGCTGGGCGACTCAATAACATTGTACGAAAACATTGTGGCATAGAAAATCGGCTGCATTGGCGATTGGATGTTGTTTTTAACGAAGATAAAGCTTGTATCAGAAACGATAACGCCGCAGAAAATATGGATATTATTCGGAAATAGGCACTGGCAATTTTAATTGGAGCCAAGGATAAGAAAGATAGATCTATAAAATCGTTGATGAGACGAAATTCCATGTCAATAACTCATTTAGTCAAATGTATCAAGAAAATATCTCATGCGTTGGCCCTGCCAGACTTTATCAGAGTATTAATAATGATAATTTCCAGACTCTGCAAAAATCCATGGTTTCAGGTTAGGTCTGTATATTCCTTAATGGCAGCGATCTCTTCAATGGACAGTTTGGTGCAGTGACTCACTGTTTCTGGCGGGATTCCTGCGGCTAGCATGGAACGGGCGGCTTCTCTGAGGCCCTCCTCCTTGCCAATAGCGATGCCCTCCACCTTGCCAATAGCGATGCCCTTTGCTTCACCAATAGCGATGCCCTCCTCCTTGCCTTTTGCTTCACCAATAGCGATACCTTCCTCCTTGCCTTCTGCCTTGCCAATGGCGATGCCCTCCTCCTTGCCGATAGCGATTCCCTCCTCCAGCCCTTCCTCACGAGCCACAGTCATTTCGCTGTTGAAATCGTTAATCGTCTTTTGTCGCAAATCTGCGATCGCTCTAACCTCATCATCTGCACTGATATATTTCAGCGCTTCCATCGCTGCCTTAACTTCTTTTATTTCAAGAAACGCGTCATCCATGAATACTGGATTTTTCAAAAACGACAACCACGCCGTCAGCAAATCCGCCGCATCTGCGTCTTGCGGATTAAATTTCGGTAGCTCGATA
>JAITIY010000058.1 GCA_031279185.1 Holosporales bacterium | reverse complement strand
CCCATGCCATTCATACAAAAGCCACTCATCATCATCGGATTCATTCCAATGCCTCCCATGCCACTCATCATCATCTGATTGTATCCCATGACTCCCATGCCATTCATCATCATCGGATTGTATCCCATGCCTCCCATGCCACCCATCATCATCGGATTGTATCCCATGCCTCCCATGCCATTCATCATCATCGGATTGTATCCCATGCCACCCATCATCATCGGATTGTATCCCATGCCACCCATCATCGGATTGTATCCCATGCCATTATTCTGCATAGCAGCTCCATACGCACCGCCAGCCAATGCCCCTTGACAAGCACTACCACCATTCATTTTACTCATTGCCGCGCCCATCAGCGCATTTTGCCCAATAGGACTCGTTGCTATTGTTCCTGCGGCTTTTGTTAGATTACTTACTCCTTGCCCTACTCCTTGTCCAATGCTAGACAACATCGAGCTCAGCGCATGTATATTACAATTAAATACTGCAAACAATAATAAAACTATTATGAATTTTATTTTTGCTATACTCATTAAACATATTATTTTTGCTATTAATTACAAGTTTAATGTTACATTGAAAATATTAATATTTAATTAACTGGACAATATAAAATATTGAATCAACAACTAAATCATTAGATATGAATAATAATTCATTCAAATACTTTTACACACATATTTTCAAAATTAAATATATCTTAAACATTTTTAGTAATTATATAATATAGTTCATTATTATTAATTTATTAAAATTCATCATGCATTGTAAATTATTCATTAAATTGTCACCTATAATTTTGCTTTATTCACCACTGTCGGCCACAACCGGTTCCGGCACTAAAGTTATTCAACAGATTAAAGATGTAATGTATGACATTCTCACTGAAACACGTGTAATTACGACTGATGCTGCGACTTTCGCTCCAGTACACGAAGCAATCGGGTTCACAGCTACAGATATATCTACTGGCGGCTCGATCAAGGCAAGACTTGAGAATTTAACTACAGTAGTCGCAAATGACAGCTGCAAAATATCACAATTACAAACACGATTAGATCAATATAATGTCGAACGTAGACGAGACATGAATACTTTAGTGGCGTTACAAGCTCAGATTATGGAGCAAAACAGACGCACAGAATCTCTGTTATTATCTGTCGCTCAACATATATTATTCTTTTTAGACAATGAATCTCATGGAGTTGAAGATTTGATATACGCAATTAGATCAACGCAAGATACGATTTTAGAATCACATGTGCAAAAACTTGACAACACTGAAGCTATTTATTCTGGTAAACAATTAAAACCACCAAAACCACACCATAGTTGTTACAGGAACAGACTCGGACCTGCATGCAGTACGGTAGATTCTCTAGATGAAGATGCTAGCGATGACGTAAGTACGGATCATATAATACCAGAGGATCAAAGCGATCTTTTATTTAAATGATTACAACTACGAGCGATGTCAAATAACATTGCTCGTGTCTCAGAATATATTGCGTATTTGCCTGGTAATATTACTGACATGTACTCATCATCAATTGTTAGTTCCAAACGAATCTTACGTAAACGTGTTAGCTCTTGTGATTTTTCTTTGTCGATCGTAGTCAAAATACTTTTTAATTCATTGAGATCTAATTGTTCAGAAATTCTTAAAACAAATTCATCGCTTTGATCTTTATCTTCAAGTTTGACTAAACATTGTCCAGTTAAACGTACAGAACCATCGTCATTAACTTTCACTGCAGCTTCAACGTATACAATTAATCCTTCACGCATCAATTCTTTGTTTCGTTCATAATTATCTGAAAAAAAAGGAATTTCGAAAATTCCATAACGATCCGACATAATAACAAACGCAAACTTTTGCCCATTTTTTGCTACACGAGTTTCGTGAGACAGAATGACCGCAGCAAAACGTACGATTTTACCAGAATTAAAGTTTCCAAATTTAGAACTATCTTGTAAATTTAACGACTCTATAACATTTCCGTATATATCAAGCGGATGATCTCCCATAAAAAATCCAATTGTTTCGAACTCACGCTGAGTTTTTTCTATGATATTCCAATCAGAATCAGTTTGCATCAAACGTAATACATACTTATCCTCTTTATTATTTTCAAATAAAGAGCGTGTACCATGGCTTCTACATTGTTTGTGATAATTCGCATATTTTATTATTTCATTAACAGATTCAAATAATTGTTTTCTATTTTGATGCAACGAATCAAAAACACCAGCTGCTATCAAATTTTCTAATTGTCGCTTATTTATTTGTACTGGATCAAAACGTACTGCAAAATCTTCCAACGATTTAAATCGCCCGTTTCTCGTCTTCTCTGCTACCAACCAAGACATTGCTTGTTCACCAACGTTTTTAATTGATGATAATGCGTAACGTATAGCTTCGTTTTCAGGGACAAAATTGACTTCAGATTCATTTATATCAGGCGGCAATATACTGATACCGTTGTTTTTCATATCTTGAAAAAACATCGTAAGTTTTTCAGTATTACTTTTTTCATAGGTGGCCAAAGCCGCATAAAACTCTAATGGATAATTCGCTTTCAAATATGCTGTTTGATACGAAATCAATGCATATGGTGCAGAGTGAGATTTATTGAATCCATAAGATGCGAATTTTTCCATTGAATCAAAAATCTTCCCAGCAATTTTCATGTTGATACCGTTTTTAACTGCACCATCAATGAACACCATACGTTGCGTATCCATTTCATCCTTGTTTTTCTTGCCCATTGCACGACGCAGAATATCTGCGCCACCCAATGTATAACCAGCCAATACTTGTGCTATTTGCATAACTTGCTCTTGATAAACCATCACGCCATAAGTTTTTTCCAATATAGGTTGCAGTTTTGGGTGCAAATATGCGACCTCCTCGTCTCCATGCTTACAGGCTAAATACTTTGGAATATCATCCATAGGACCAGGACGAAACAATGCGACCAACGCTATAAGGTCTTCCAATCTGTCAGGTTTCATCTTTTTGATTACGCCACGCATCCCCCCACTTTCAAGTTGAAATACACCACAAACGTTTGTATCACATAATAAATCAAACGTTTTTTTGTCGTCAAACGGAATGGAACTTATGTCTATCCCTTGACCAACGTTTCTCTTTTTTATCAAATCGCAACAATACTGAATCACTGATAGTGTTTTGAGACCAAGAAAGTCGAACTTTAACAATCCAGCTTTTTCAATATATTTCATATTTATTTGTGTTATAGCGATAGGTGATTCACCATCATAATAAAGCGGTACAAATTCAGAGATAACAGCGCTTCCTATCACAATTCCAGCAGCATGTGTCGAGGCATGCCGATATAATCCTTCCAGTTTTTGACTAATACTCACGAGTTTCGCAACGTTTTCGTCATCATTTATGAGTTTTTTGAATACTTTGTCTGAGTTAATAGCTTCTTGTAAAGTTACTGGATGTGCAGGGTTATTAGGAACAAGTTTACATATTTTATCAACTTGAACATAAGGAAAACCTAGGACTCGTCCTACATCACGTAGTACAGCTCTTGCCTGTAGTTTTCCAAAGGTAATAATCTGAGCTACCTTATCTTCACCGTACTTATTTAGCACATAATTTATCACTTCTCCACGACGATCTTGGCAAAAATCAATATCAAAATCTGGCATAGAAATACGTTCTGGATTTAAAAAACGTTCAAAGATTAAATCAAACCGAATTGGATCTATGTCTGTAATGGTTAATGACCATGCAACCAATGAACCAGCCCCAGAACCACGTCCTGGACCAACCGGTATACTTTGACTTTTTGCGAATTTAATAAAATCAGCAACTATCAAAAAATATCCAGAGAATCCCATCTTTTCTATAACAGCTAATTCGTCGTAAAGCCTGGCGAAATACTTGTCTCGAACATCGTGCACTTCTTTAGTATCAGTGCTCAGCTTTTGTGAATCTGTGCTTCTATCAACAATTCTTCCTTTAAATTGGTCTGAATTCAGACGTTTTTCTAGCCCATTTACCGCTTGTGTATATAGTTCGTCTTTTTCTGACAATCCAGATGCAGAAGTAAACGGAGGAAGTATAGGGTAACGTTCTTTTAGCAAAAAGCTACATCGTTTAGCTATATTCACCGTATTTTCAATCGCTTCTGGCAAATCAGCAAATAGCGCGACCATTTCACCTTGTGATTTGAAATATTTATGTGGAGATGCATGTGTACGATTAGTTTCAGAAACATACGTTCCCTCGGCTATGCACAGTAAGGCATCATGCGCTTCAAACATATCCTTAGAGGCATAGTAAACATCGTTTGTTGCAACAATAGGAATGTTGTATTTAAGTGCTAATTCTAAAAATTGCGGTTCTAACACAATTTGATCAGCTAAACCGTTGCGCATTAACTCTATGTATAGTCTGTTATTGAAAATGTTTACCAAGCATTGCAACAATTCGTTTACTTTCAACACTTCTTTTTTCAGCAAAAGTTGTCCCAATGGCCCTTGCTCTCCACAAGTCAAACATAGTAAACCTTCATTGTGTTGTTTTAACTGTTCAATAGAAATTGATGGACCGTCAACAGCTAAGGTTGGTTTTTTATAAGATAAAGTTGACAGTGCCATTAAATTCTTATACCCCACTTCTGTTTGAACTAGGAAAATCATTGGCGCTGCTATGTGAAGTCCGTTACTAATTTGTATTTTTATTGTTATTTGGCTGCCAATGATATGTTGAATACCATTGTCAGAAAACGTTTTTGCTATTTTCATTACGCCAAAAAGATTATTGATATCTGTTACAGCAACAGCTGGCATATCATTTTGTTTACACAGCCTAACAATCTCTTCGACTTTGAGCGCTCCACGAGACAATGAGAAGGCGCTATACACGTGTAAATGAATAAAGTTTATCCTGTTCATAATTAACTAACCAAAAATTGCTAAGCGTATATTTGATACTTACGTATAGCATGACACTATTCGAAAAAGATGCTCGTTAAATATCACATAAAAACAATGCATCTAGTAAATAGTTTTGATGTTTTTTATAATTTCTGTGACCTTCTGTTGACGAAATTAAGATCATTGATTCATTTTATCTGTGTCTCACAACTTATATTAGTTTTTTTTGCATTTTTATGCGGGAAAATTTTGAGCTTTCATAAACTTTGGCACGTGCTCTGTTTGTTGATATTTTTAGGCTGCGTTTGGTTTTGTGTCATCGTTACATATCGTTTTTTATGCGATATGCGAAAAACACACATGTATTCAAAAATAGCAAGATCGTTTTTACTTATATCGACAGAAATAGACGAACTTATCATTGTCGATAGTGATCTTCTAATAATTCAATCTAAACAATGGTTACTCAATGCCACCGGACAAAACTTTTCATTTGACGAAATAATCTCATCACAATTTATCGATCACAACGGTATGCTGGATTTATGTAAACAGGCAATAGAAGATGGATTTTATTTTGAAGATGTTTTCCTGTGTAAAAAAAATAACGATTGTGAACAAGACAACTTTGTACGCGTAAGGGTGTCACCTTTATACACAGATTCATCAAGCATGCCAACTCATAGAGCAATAATTTTTAGTGATGTAACGTTATACATTGCACACACAAAATTCTCCAAAGCGTCAAATGAAATGGAACAATATATTGATAATGCACCATTCGGCTTGCTTTATGTAAAAAATAATGGCTGTATTGTAGGATTAAATGAAACTTTAAAAAAATGGATAGGTACTTCAAAGGAACAAATTTTAGAAAAATCCATTTCTACTATCAGCGACATCGCACCAAGTAATGTAACAGATTTTATTACACACTGTGGCAAAAGTATGCCTACTAAGTTGAAGCCAAATAAAATTGATCAAATTCGTGTACTGTTATTTTCTACTAAAATTTGCGACGACTATAATGTATTAACATTATTCAGACAAGACGCTGAATTAACGAATATTGAAAATCAATTAGAAATATTACCTATTCCATCGTTAATAATAATAGGATCTTCTGGTTATATTCAGGTAGCGAATAATTTAAGTAAAAGAAGATACAACATAAAAACAGGAGATGTTTTTACAAATTACTTGGAGCCGCAATCTTTGCATCAATTTATAAATATACTTAAATCTGAAACAACATCATTAGAGCTCAATTTTAACAATATCAGCACAAGCGCTATGAGTTATATCAAACAGCTAAAGAAAGATGAATTTCTTATTCAACTCTTTGATACATCAGAGCAAAAAAAACTAGAACAACAATTCATACAAGCACAAAAAACTCAGGCAGTCGGACAATTAGCTGGCGGGATTGCGCATGATTTTAACAATTTATTAACTGCGATTATCGGTTTTTGCGACATGCTATTGCAACGTATTATGCCTAATGATCCTTCTTACTCTGATATTATGCATATAAAGCAAAACGCTAATAGAGCATCGAATTTAGTCAAACAATTGCTAGCTTTTTCACGACGCCAATCATTGCAACCTAGAAAAATTAATATCACAGATGCATTGGCAGATTTATCAGTTTTACTGCGTCGTCTCATTGGATCTAAGATTAATTTTAAGTTAATACCGTGTCGAGATCTTTGGCCTGTTAAAGTTGACGTAATACAATTTGAACAAGTCATCATTAATTTAGTTGTGAATGCACGTGACGCGATGGAAAACGGAGGCACACTTACCATAGAATCATCGAATTATACGGTAAACAATGATGAAGACATTCTCGACGGTGATTATGTGTTAATAAAAGTGACTGATACTGGGTGTGGTATTGCACCAGAATTAATTAAATCTATTTTTGAACCATTTTTTTCTACAAAAGCCGTTGGACAAGGTACAGGACTCGGTTTGGCTACTGCATACGGCATCGTAAAACAAACTGGTGGTTCAATTACTGTAGACAGCAAAATCGAAAAAGGCAGTACATTTAGCGTATTTTTGCCGAGGTGTAAAGACAAAGAGCACGTCATAACTTTACCAGAGAAAAAACTTATTCAAGATGTTACTGGCTCAGAAACAATACTTTTGGTAGAAGACGATGACGCTGTTCGTTTGTTTGCTAGCAGGGCTCTACGCGATAAAGGGTATCGTGTTGTTGACGCCGCAGATGGAACTACCGCATTAAACTTGATTGAAACTGGCGCAAAACCAAATATATTAATTACTGATGTATCTATGCCTGAAATTGATGGACAAACTCTAGCTAAAAAAGTAACTGAACTAATTCCAGGACTTCCTGTCATCTTTATGTCAGGATATGCAGAAGAAACATTTCGACGGGATTTATCGGAAAATCAATCCATGCATTTTTTGTCTAAACCATTCACTTTACGAGACTTAGCTACTAAAATCAGAGAAATCTTAGACTCGTAAAACGAGGCACTAACACACGTTTACACACCTATTGTTAGCTTTTTATAAATTATGCAATAATTTTGATGTTACGTAATGGCAAGTTTCTTTTGGGGGGAAATATAGTTATGAGTACAAACCGTCCGTTACCAACAATACAGAATTTTAGCGATACACAGTGGGCAACAACATCACGTTCACCAGAATCAATGGTGAAAATAGATGATTTGTGTAAAAGCACAGTAGAAGATTATTGTGAGTACACTATATTGTTTGGGTGGTTTTGTGAATCTAGTCGTTATATCAATGGCGATTTGGCTGGTGATTTCTTCACTTCTGGAGCAGTAAAAAGTTCTGACTTGGTGATAGTACTTCCAAACGGAGAGCATGGTCCTAAAATAGAACAGCGACTGTATAGCGGTAAAGTCCTAGAAGAAGTGATTGTTGTCCGTTTAGGTTGGACTGAAGGAAAAAACGAAAAACTCCAACAAATCACATTCGGCGGAGTTCGTGTTGTCGGATATCAACAAAACGTATTGTACATAGTGATATACTTGCAAATTACACGTAAAGAAAATGATATTCAGATGTTCAAACAAAAAGATGGTTCTGCTGATGGTCATAAAGTTAGTTCAGTTGATTACGCCATGAATAAGTTAGAAATGAAGTAATAATATTTGAAGCAATAATGTTTAATGATGAAAATGTTAGCACTTAATAAATAAACGTGTACCGCATAAACAAGACAATCGGAGTACATAAACATGCCAGTAAACAACGATAATATATATGAATTAGTTAATGTACCAGGCAGGAATGGTTTACAAATATCGACAGTTTCAAAATCTACAAGTCCATATAGATACAATCAATCTGGATCAAAATCTCCGTGGTGGATGGTTAGCATAAAAGCATCTAAAGAGTTATTATCTTCTACGGTAGAAGGAAACAGTATTTATAAAAATTTTGCAGAATTGTACGGCTTCCACATTGCAGCTTGGAGAGAAGTATCTTCTGACGTTAGTAATCAATTGTTTACTTCAGCAATGATTCAACATGAAGACGTTATAATACTAATTCCAAGCGGCGGATACATCGCAGACTTAGAAAATGCGATGTGCTCTGGAACACCTGTTGTTAAAATTATTATTCAAGGAACAGGATGGATTAACAACGCACTGAAACCGTTTGTAACGATATCATTTGAGAACTCGTTTATATTGTCTGTGACTCAGGATGGAGATCGTACATTTGTAACATTTCGTGCCTCGGAAAAATCTCATACGTTTTTTGTACATGATCAAAAGGGCGCGTCTAAAGGTCAATCAGTTTGTACTGCGAATTTATTAGAAAATACAAGTGAGCTTGGATAGTTGCCAGATCTTATACCGCCAGCCATACGTTCACACGCGATAAAGCATTCATTACAAATGAATTCCGCACAAGCCTTGTTCTGTGTGAGGCATTAACACAATTTGTCCAGCTTTGAAAAAGCATAGAGAAGCTTTTTCAAGACTTAAAAAATTCTTGCGTTAACAACGATGTTCCTACTTTTAAGAATAAAAGAATTAGTAGAAGCTTAACTCAATTAACGCTGCTTTTTCTCAATAACTTGAATCCCACCCATATACGGAACTAATTTATCAGGTACAATAATAGACCCAGAACGTGTTTGATAATTTTCCATAATCGCTATTAGCGTTCTGCCAACAGCCAAGCCCGAACCATTTAGTGTACGAACAAACTCCGTTTTCGAAGAATCACTCTTTTTTCTATACTTAGCATTCATTCTTCTCGCCTGAAAATCCCCACACTTGGAACAACTTGAAATTTCTCGAAAGCAATGCTGTCCTGGTAACCAAACTTCAATGTCATAAGTCTTCCGCGCGGAAAATCCCATGTCTCCTGTACACAATTGAACAACTCGATAACACAAATTTAATTTTTTGAGTATATTTTCTGCAGCAGCAGTCATTCTCTCATGCTCTGCATCTTCTTGCTCTTTTGTAACGATACTGACCAATTCAACTTTTTCAAATTGTCGCTGACGAAACATCCCTTTAATATCACGACCTGCAGATCCTGCTTCCGAACGAAAGCATGGCGTCAGCGCAGTAACACGCAACGGCAAATCATCTTCTGGCACAATACTATCTCGTACAAGATTTGTTAGCGAGACCTCTGCTGTTGGAATAAGCCATTGCCCTTCAGTCGTTTTAAAACAATCCTCTGCAAATTTTGGCAATTGTCCAGTTCCGTACATACAACACTCGTTTACAAGAATAGGAACAAAAACTTCTGTGTACCCGAATTCTTCCGCGTGTGTATCGATCATAAACTGCGCGATTGCCCTTTCTAAGCGAGCTAATGGTCCAGTTAGTACTGCAAATCTTGTACCAGATAATTTCGCCGCAAGCGGAATATCTAAATATCCTAAATTTTCACCAAGAATATGATGTTCCTTTGGCTCGAAATCAAAATAAGGTGCTGTCCCATTTGTACGCTTTTCTACATTATCATTCTCATCTCTACCGATCACTGCATCATCTGATGGAATGTTTGGTGTCGCTAGCAGTATTTGATCAAGATTGGCTTGTATAGTCGATATCTGTGCTTCAAGTACCACAATTTGATCACGCAATGCTTGTCCTTGTTGTATGTCTGCATCACTAACACCCACACGTTTTGTGGCAATAGCTTTGGCCAGATTATTTTTTTGATTTTGAAGAGTCTGCAACTCAGCAATTAATTTTCGTAATTCAGCATCTATTTGAAGAATGTTATGAGCGACAGGTTCCTTCCCTCTAATCCGCTGTGAATTGTCCACGATGTCCGGATTAGAACGAATAGCTTTTATGTCTAACATCGTATACCTCTAAGTGCTTAATCACATATCACTAAATATAAACTAGTCACAAATCAAATTGATTTCAATACACAATAATCTGGATAATTATCCTTCACGAACTCGCTTACAACACTAATTACTCTATCAACAGTGGAGTTTGTCGCCTCATCATATGTTTTCACATGTATGTCAGAATTCGCATAAACCGGGTAGCACACTTCTATTAATTGTTCTAGCACTTCTCTTTGGTTTCCGTTTTTAATAAAAGGTCTGTCATTTCTACGCGACACACGTGTAACAAGTGTTTCTAAATCAGCATCTAACCAAACAGTAATACTTTTTTCTTTTAATAAAGCTTGAGTTTCATCATCTGCTATTGATGATCCTCCTGTTGCTAACACATGAACAGGCTGGTTTAGCAAGCGAGATATGACTCGACGTTCTCCAGATCTAAACGCTTCTTCACCGAAGACAGAATAAATCTCTTTCATAGAGCATCCAGCAGAAATCTCAACTTCCTGATCTGAGTCAAAAAAAGACAATTCCAGTTTTTTTGCTAAGCGTCTACCAATGCTTGTTTTTCCACACCCCATCAATCCAACAAGCGCAATAGTCTTTGGAGGCATAAAACTAATTGTTAGTGGATTTTTTCGTAAAGGCTTATACATATCAGACGAAGTCATAACAACTCCCTAGCAAAATAAGACAAATAATTCAACCTCGATACACAATGAATGCACCAGTAACATTATACGCACAACATAATATTTTTTGTAACTATTACGTTTAACTTTTGAAAAAGTGAAATTACTAAAAGATAACTCAATTGCAATTTTTTAAAATTCTTGACTTTTCTCTGCTCCATTCGCGCTCTTTTATTGTAACCCTTTTATCTACAACATTTTTCCCACGAACAAGCGCAATTTTGACTTTCACCAAACCTCTGTCATTGAAAAACATAATCAACGGAACAATTGTCATTCCCTTTTTACGAATGCACCCAAGTAATTTATTAACTTCTTTTCTTCGTAATAACAACTTTCTTGGAGACTTTGGTTCATGATTGAACATTTTTGCTGATTCATAAATAGGAATGTTTGTGTTAAAAAGAAATAATGCGTTCCCATGATTAACCATTTCGCCAACAAAAGATTCCGATATACTGCACCGATTTTGTCGAATTGATTTTACTTCCGACCCTTGCAGCACCACACCAGCATCAAGCGTTTCTATGATAAAGTAATTGAACGAAACCTTCCTGTTTTCAGCAATCACTTTATATGAACTATTATTTGTCTTCATGGCAAAATCCTGTCAATTCGATTTCTGGCGTTACACAAATCCAAATACCATTATCGTACAATTACTGAAAATTAGTAGAACGATTCTGGAATGGCCACACTACCGACACATCTCTCTTGGATCAAATACAAATATCATGTGCCGCCAAACGTCATACCTATCGGCTTGCAAAGGTAGAGGACTACACTCAGAATCCAGCACTGCACGAAGAGCGCATTCCGCAGCCAGCCTGAACTCCGGATCAGCATTGAAGCGCCCCTGGTCCACTATTACTGCTTTTTCAACGCAACGATCTCGATTGATAAACAATTCAACTTCAACAACAATATTATACGCTTTTTCGTGTCCACTTGGCATATTCCAAAAACGTTTCATATGTACGTTCAAAACATCAATTTCTGTTCCAGTCAACTCTAGTCCGTAATTATCCGCAAACGCCGCGTTTACATGTACGTTTGATGGTGACTTCACAAAAAATTCACTCATAGAGTTAGCTACATTTCCTTTTTTTGCTAAATCAACTTTTGCTTTTGTTGCACCAGTTTTTTTCGCCGCCACAGCCACAGTATTTGTTTGTTGTTTTTTGACAGCACTTTTATCTGTATTCTTCACTTTTTGAACTACATTTTTTTTTGGCGCTATTTTATGTGGAATTGCTTTTTTCTTTGCAGCGCCAGCATTACTTGATACAACAAGCTCTTTTTGTTTACTTGTAGTTTGTGCTTTATCATTTGCACTTTGTTTTTCTGCAACTTTTTTTTCAGTGGCTCGTTGCACTGGTTGTTCTTTATATAATTCTTGCACAGTAGGTGCAGCACTTCGCATGATGTTTCCTGTCTTGTCTTGTTGATTGTCTTTTGTGTTTGTTTTTACAGCTTGTTGGCCTAAAACTGGCGTATAGCTTTTTGTATCAATCCTGACAAAGTCAACAATAACAGGTCTAGCAACAGGTTTATATGCATTGTGCCTATAATAATTTAGCGATGTAATAAATGATAACAACGCTACAGACAAATGCAATATTACTGAAATACAAGCAGACTTTGATAAAAGGTTTCTTTCGTATTCTAAGCTCAGCTTTTTTATATATTTATCATCCGTGTGTTGAATGCTCATAATCCTTTCTGTACACTCTGTTTCTGCGCCTCGCCTCTTTTTCCAAAAATTCTGATTGTTAAGATTTCGAAAAAAATCCATTGCCGCTGTAAAAAGCATAACAACCACCACTAACAATAATCTGCTACTACTAACTCACAAGTAAATATTACAAAACTACTGTATTAACCGTCACTAAAAATGATTGTAGTATTTTGGAAATGTGGAATGTTGAGTCATCTATCGACAAAACAGACAAATTACACGTAAAACCAAACTAAAATGTCGCGCAGTTTCAGCATTCTTAGCCGTTAGCGTTTTATTCACACATTCCTAGTAAGTTTAAGTATTCACAGGGATTTTATGTATATATAGATGAATCTTTCTCCAGCGAATAGTTTTGTTCTCAGTAAATATTTGACATATATATGTTGCTGCTTGTTCCGCAGGATTTGTATCATTACTGTAACCACGGCCCAATCATGGCAGGTTTTTGCTGAAGTAAGAGTACACTGGTTTCAAGATGTCGCCAATACTTTGTCCTGTAACCGAAGCGTAGCTGCACTCAATTTATCCATGATTCACCGTGTTATGGGTCAAGAAAAAGCTGCAGAAATAAAAACCGCGACTAGCGAACTAGAAATCTGGCGCCAAACGTTGCTGGACAAAGTTAACACTGCAATTGCTGAGAACGCAAACATTAGTCAAGACGATGACGAAACTAAACGCATTAACACGGCTTCAATCATCGCTGAGCTAACTGTGGAAATTAATAAGTTTATGCAATCTTATGCAATACAATATGACACAATGATTCAGCAGATTAATGAAGAAACTGTACTACCTGACTTCACAAATAAAGGTTTGGCCAGCAGCATCGCTGTATTCATGCAGTCTTTCGCAAGAGGAATGAACAATTCAGATCCGCATAAGCAAAAAACGTATACATCCGCAGTGAAACATATAACAGCACTCGGCAGCACACCATATGAATTCGTTTTCCTGAAAGACGAGGAAGTTCTCCCAGAACGCTTACAAGGACATATTCAAGAGATCAAACACTTATTCGCATACAAAAGCTTCTCTACACAGATACTTGACTATGCGCAAATGCCACAGCTTTCGTCTGTGTACCTTTTTGGACGCGCCCTAGAACAAGACGAACGCAATGCCGTGCGAGATATGGTGCGAACTTGTGCATTATCAAAGTTGCATATTCCTTTGTGGGGTTCATCTGAGATAGCGGCGAATTTGTTTGAAAGCATATATCGCTTATCCTCTATTCGCGGATTTGAAGATGTTACTAATATTGGCAAC
>JAITIY010000070.1 GCA_031279185.1 Holosporales bacterium | reverse complement strand
ACAGATGCCTTTTCCCGCCCATACAAGATCAACAACATCCAAAAATTTCGTTTTACTTTTGTTGAATTTCGTTTTACTTTTGCTGAGATGCTAGAAAACAAGCAGTTTAAACGTGTTATCTCAGGAAACAATGCATACGCCTGTCCTGTTAAAGGAAGTCATCACGTACCTAGCACCACAAAACGGTAAGACCTACATTGACGCAACGTTTGGTGGTGGTAACTATTCAAAGGCAATACTTGATGCTGCTGAATGCTATGTTGTTGCAGTTGACAGAGATCCAGAAGCCGAAATACGCGCGGCATCTCTTACTAGCCATTATATAGACCGTTTTCAGTTCATTCTTACAAATTTTGGTAACTTAAAGGAATTTTTACCAAATATTCCTTTTTCCGGAATCGTATTTGATTTTGGCGTATCATCCTTCCAGCTTGATAATGCGCACCGTGGTTTTTCTTTTCAGACGAACGGACCATTAGACATGCGTATGGGAAGCCATGGGATTACCGCGAAAGAGGTTGTAAATACGTTCTCTAAAGAAGATTTAGCCATTATTATCAAAACTTATGGCGATGAGCGATTCGCGCGGCAAATTAGTAGAGCAATTATTCAAACAAGAAAACACAAAACTATAGAAACTACATTTGATTTAGCTGATGTTGTTCGCGCTGTTGTACCAAGATGTAACAAAATCGATCCTGCTACAAAAACGTTCCAAGCATTCAGAATTTTTATTAATGATGAATTACGTGAAATTCACAAAGCATTAGATGCTATAATTAACACAGTTATTCAAAAGAAAATGTCTGGTATATCTGTTATTACAATAGCGTTCCACTCTTTAGAAGATCGTACTGTAAAAAATTGGATGCACAAACTAAAAGAGGATTCTAATATTTCTTTATTTATTGATATATCAAAAGTTATAATGCCATCCAAAGACGAATTAAATCGTAATCCGCGAAGTCGTTCTGCAAGGATGCGTGCGATGAAAATTGGAGGTAGTTAGCAATAGCTAATACTTTATTCATTTGGAATTTGTAAGGAATTTAAATGATTTTAAAATTATCTACATGGTTGTTTCCACTTCTGTGCTTATGCTTGGGGATTATTTTGTTTCAAGTAAAATACACTGTATCCGATTTAGAAAATACACATAAATCGTTAAAGCGCGAAATTTTAGCAAAAACCGAGGAGCTGCATATTTTAAATGCAGAATGGGCATATTTAAACGCCCCAAGTCGTTTGCAAAAACTTGCTGATAAATATTTAAAGTTATCACCAATTACAAGTGAACAGATTGTGTCTTATGATGATGTTAAAAAGAGTGACTTTGGAAACAATAACGAAATACTAAACGACGATAATAAGAAATCTGCATCAAAAACTTTTTCTAAAGCAAAAAAATGAGGACGTAACTATTGTGAAAAGTTTTGTGCAAAAATCTTTTAAAAAGCTATCCCGCCACATCAGCATTTGGCATGAGCTTTTGCACTACAATAACGTCACATCAATAGCTACCGGACGTATTTTGTTTTTATCTAGTTGTTTTTGTTTTTGTTTCGTATTAATCGGGGCTCGCTTAATTGACCTAATGGTGTTAAGTCGCATTACAGTATCAAAGGAATGGAATATCAGAGCAAATGCATTTGATTGCGGAATCCCGCGCGCTGACATTATTGATAGAAACGGACTAGTTTTGGCTACACATCTTGTAACTGCATCTGTGTACGTTAATACAAATGATATTCAAGATATTAACGAATCTGTCTATAAGCTTCACTCTGTACTCACAAATCTTGCAACAGATGAAATTCGTAAAAAGCTTAATTCAGGAAAAAGTTTTTTATGGCTTTGTCGCCATCTTTCTCCAAAAAAACAAGAATTGATACAAAGACTTGGGCTTCCTGGTGTCTATCTTAAGAAAGATTATAAGCGAGTATATCCTTTTGGAAATCTAGCGGGGCATGTCATCGGATTTTGTGATATTGATGGCAATGGACTAGCTGGTGTAGAAAAGTATTTTGATTCGCGTTTATCAACTTCAAATGAACCGTTGCAATTATCAATTGATGTAAAAATTCAACACATTATACGCGAACTTCTATTTAGCGCAACCAAAGAATTTGATGCAAGTGGTGGAAATGTCATTGTGATGAATGCGAAAACTGGCGAAATCATTGCGATTGAATCCGTACCATGTGTTGATATAAATCAACCAAGTAAAGCGACCCAAGACGAATTGTTTAATAGGAACACTCTTGGTGTCTACGAGATGGGATCTGTGTTTAAAGTTCTTAATATGGCTATCGCATTAGAATCTGGCAAAATAACAAAACATTGTTTATTTGATGCTACAAACCCAATAAAAATTGGTCACTTCCTAGTAACGGATTTCCGAGGACAAAATAGACCGTTAACATTTGAAGAAGCATTTATATATTCATCCAACATTGCTGCAGTAAAAATCGCGCAGCAGTTTGGTGGTGCAATAATTCAAAGAAAATATTTTGAGCATTTTGGTGTATTTCGTCCAATTAGATTAGAACTTCCTGAATTTGGACGACCAATCTACCCGAAACGATGGACTGATTCTGTTATGATGTCTTCTGCATATGGATATGGTGTAGCAGTTAGCCCAATTAGCTTGATCTCTATAGTGAATGGACTTACTTCTGGCATATTTGTTCCGCCGACGTTATTGCATCAAAAAGCACCTGAACAAACTCGATTTATTTCTTCGAGTTCGGCAAAAGAAATTCGTCATTTAATGAGAAAAGTTGTTTGCGAAGGCACTGCAAAAAAAGCAAACGTAAAAGGATGCAGAGTTTTTGCAAAGACTGGAACGGCGTATAAAAACAAACATGGGAAATATGATGCACATGGATCACGTAGAACTATTTTTATTGGTGGTTTTCCAGAAGAGGATCCTCAGTATATTGTATTATTTATGTTGGATGACCCTAACGCTAGTACAAGTACATTTGGTTTTGCTACAGCTGGGTGGAACGTTGTACCGTATGGTGGGCGGATGATTGAGCGAATCGCACCATTACTTGGAGTGCTGATGTCAGAAGAAGAGGAGACGAAGACGATCGCTAAAACAAACTGTGCGGTTAAAGTTGTCAATAAGCCGCAGAATACAACACTAGCAACGGTTGATAAATCAAGAAAAAGTCAGTATGACTCAATTGAACAGCTTTTTGCACACAGGTAATTTTTAACACAATATTCAAAAATCGTTTGACATCACTGGACATCACAAAATCATTAAGTTTATTTCTGTGAGGAAATACCACATTCATCATGTGTCTGATGCTTGTTTGTTACGCGTATCACTAATATTTTGAATCGCGTTGAGGATTTGAATAACTATATTTTGATCATCTGTATAAATTGGATGATGACAGCTCTCTGTGTTTGAATGTTGTGTATAATGTCCGTTATCTTTTGTAGCCGCATTTTTTTGAGGCATTACACCATTTGCTATTGTTGCCGTGTATTTACGTCTTTGCAGTCCAGCATGCCGATCTTCTAACATGCATTTAATCCATCCGTTTATATTTGATGGACTGGGATTCGCTACAGAGTGATTAGTTGCTAGCAAACTAATCAAATCAGATCTTGTATTTTTTTGTGATGGATTGTGACCGACAGTAACTGGTCTTTGCAACAAAATTATGTCGCTTGCTGGTATCATACTATCGCACAACATTTTGGTTGATTGTTGTATGTCTTCAGATAAAAACTGATTTGTGCACAATGTTTGCGCGTAGAAAATTCTGTTTTGAATAATTTCAGCTGGTTGTTTAGTTTCGATGAACGTTATGAGTGTGTTAAAACCAGTTATGTTTTTGTTTGAAATTTGCTCACGCTTACTCCACCAATAAATTTCATCATCGTTAAATCTCTCAAAAGAGTAGTACGGTTGTAGTCGTTTTTCTTTTCCTGTTTCAGGATCTATGGAATAGACGTTTTCAATTTGGTAAATCTCAATTGTTCTGTTTTGTTGTGAATTCGGAGATAAATTATAGAATACCTGCTTTTTATCCCATGACACTGGATCTGTTATCATTTTCGATAAATTAACAACAGGCGTACAATTCATCAGTATGTCATTTTTTTTTATTTTTCTAGTCCATTCGCTTGTGGCATTGCCAAGTGGTATCAATATTTTCACTGAGTTCATTTGTAAAAAATTTCCGTTTCTTAGATGATGTAAAAAATTTAGGTTTTTTAATTTAAAAAACATAAATTTATCTGAGAAATGGATAAATTCCTGCAGTAATTGATATGAGTGTATATCGTATGTAGGTGTGGGAATTGCCGTTTCATCCCTATCTATTCCCATAGGAACAAGTGAGCTTGGCAGCATAGGTATCGCTACTGACTCTCCTTCTCGAACACAGTAAGTTAGCGATTGGTTTGAAAAAATAGCTTCGTATATTTGTTTTTTAAACGACTGATCGTTTATGTTTAGATAAAAACATAATTCTTCTAAGTTAAAATTTTGCAATACTCCATCTTTACTTCTTAACGTTAGTTCCAGAAAATATGTCGTGATTTCACTGTGTTTGTCGTATCCAAATTCCACAGTATTTGGAATAGGTATAAATGTGTATGCACCATTTGGTACAATCGCAATATTTTCAAGTGTCATCGGGAACAAAGTTATTTTATACACAGTCCTAAACTTACAAACAGAATCGTTTGATGCATATGTAAAAAGTTCAGTGTGACGTTTAACTTCAAAGCCATCCTTACTTGGTGCATTACCACCAGATCCTAACCGAAATTGAGCTATCGACATCGCAGGAATTGGTTTATTTAAGTGTGGGTATAGTATATCAATTAATGCATTTGTTGTTTCATTTGCTATATTGTCGATGTTGTGTTGAAGACGTGCTGTTAGAAATGCAAACGACTCAATTAATCGTTCTACATGAGGATCTGCTGTTTCTGAACCATCAAGTTTTAGCCGACCAGCAACATTCGGATGACTTTTGGCAAACAGCGCCCCTGCGTCGCGCAGGTAGCTTAATTCTTCATTGTAATAATCCAAAAAACTCCGATTAGCCATATACATACGTGTTTTTTACTTTGTTTCTT
>JAITIY010000025.1 GCA_031279185.1 Holosporales bacterium | reverse complement strand
GAGGTCTTCCCATTTGTTGACAAGATCTAAACGTCGTTTGTACTCCGCATTTTTCTCTGGCGTGACTAAACAATAAAGGTTAACAATGGATTTGTGTGGATGAATAATCTGCATAAGGTCTCCTTAAATAAGTGGTTATAAACTCATTCTAGGGACCTTTTTAGGTTTTTGCTTTATACTACGCGGAATATTGTGGATAACTCTTCGAGTTACCCACAATATTTCCGCAAACAACAACAGCATCAAACTCTATAAAACAGTCTCACATGTGTTTGAACTTGGACATACATCAGATTCGCCTCTTGCACAAACGTTACTGCCCTAAATGCCCGTGGCGCAGTCTCATATGTATCTGAACTAACACACATGCAGATGATTTTACAAAAATTTCGCCAATAATTTTATTTACATGCTACTTTCATTTCATTTTTTTCGGTGGTGGATACGTTTTAGTTGGTGCAGTCAATTGACCGTTTTCGTAGTAAGATTCAGACGAAATGTATCCTGAAGAATGATACAAAATCTCTTTTCCAGCAAGCAAACCATTGTCATAATTTGATTCACGCATTATTCCATTGCCGTACACTCCGGTGTAAAAATTTTTCATTAAACCATGAAGTTTATCGTTCGCATAAGC
Source organism: Holosporales bacterium (assembly GCA_031279185.1). Taxonomy (GTDB): domain Bacteria; phylum Pseudomonadota; class Alphaproteobacteria; order BNTO01; family BNTO01; genus JAITIY01. The sequence goes on along the minus strand of JAITIY010000025.1, from coordinate 60,530 downwards.
AGATTCTATCGACACCTTACCGTCAACGTTGCGATGTTCGCAAGGGCCGTTCATTTTGTCATTAGCAAAAGTTGTTATTGATGAGATTTCTCCGTTTGAATGAAATTGAACCATTTCACCGTGTTTTTTCCCATTCTTAAACATAATTTCCGTAGTAAGTATGCCATTTTCATCAAATTGTCTTGACTTACCATTAGGAATATCATCTAGCATCATTGTTTCGCTTTTTAATATTCCATTGTCGTATATTTTACAAACTCCATTTAATTTGCCATTTTCCATAACTCCTTCGAATTCCAAGTCCCCGGATTTATTAAAAATTCGTGTTGGACCACTTAGTTCACCATTTTTATAAGTGAGAAAACTGTGCTTACCATCTTCGTGAATATATTCGTACTCTCCGTTCTTTGGTTGTAGTGCATTAGACTGTTCCGTTAACTCGTCTTTAACGATAAGTTCTGGATTTTCACTACTCTGAATTGTATCGCTTAATTCATTAGCGTTTTTATGTTCATTTTCTTTGTTGTCTTCATTTAAATCTTCACTGATTTTAACATTTTGCTGAACAACATTTCCTCGCATATCGTAACTGCCGGCTACTAATGGGGGTGCATATACCTGTGATTTTTCATCGCTGCTCACAGTACTTTTTGATAAATCTTTTGATGGATTATCTTTTATAAAATTTTTTTCAGATTGATCTACTTGGCTGGCTACTTGTTGTAAATCTTTTTCTTTCACATTTACACCAAAATAATTTTAATTTGTGTCTACTTCCGTTTCATAATTTTGTTTTTGACTTTGAGCTTCTAATACTCTATTTAACTGATCATTTTGCTCAACAGTATATTCTCCACCGACTACATCATTTACAGATTTCGTTGACAATGTACCCAAATCTTTAACAGTTTCTTTAATTGCGGTGTCAGTTTCATGTGCAACATCAACGACTTTTCTATACGACAACTCGTCTAAAAATTGTTTAAGTTCATTTGGTAAAACAGATAGTATCCAATCGCTTAATTCGTAAATAACTTTTACTAATGCGCTTTGTTTGACTGTGCTATGCATTTCATCTCGTGAAATGAAAAAACTGACAGAAATTTCTAAACAGCTAATCAAAATAACCCATTTAGTGATGCATAAAATAGCACCTAAAGATCTATCTATAGGCGAGATGATAGTCCCCCGGATAAACCCAGAACAAATCGTTCCGATCAGACTAACAATGGTAAATGCAATGACGCATACAAAAATTCCTGCAACAATATCCGCGACGAACGCTGAGTCAAAATGTGCGTGCATAAATGTTTGCAAAACTGGGATGTCCCAAAACGAAGCCATGCCAGCCAAAATCCACGCTATTATTGACGATAGCTCGCGTATGAATCCTTTCGCGAATCCAATAATTGCTGCAAATAATAAAACTATCAAAATAGCCGTATCAATTATATTCATAATTCATTCAGTACGTTACGCCACAACAGAAAGTATTACAGATTAATATTGTTGAAACAATAAAATGTCAATGTGTAGATTGTGTCTTCGTAATGTTACAGCTTGCCACATTAACATTGTGAGTGTTGAGAATAAACATGAGAAAAATCTAGCAACCGTAACATGGTAAAAGATACATATCTGCAATTCAATGACTAAAACAAACGAAACTAAGGCTTGAAACATTCGAAACTAATAGCTAGCATTCAACAAGTTCCACTATGGTCACACATTGTTAATGATTGCAGTAATAATTCTAGCTGGAGGTCGTGGCACTCGTATGAAATCTTCAGTGCCGAAAGTTTTACACAAATTAACCGGTCAAACGCTGATAGAAAGTGTAATAAAAGCAGCACAGTCGATTATGCCTAAGCAGGTGATTGTTGTTGGCTCAGAGTGTTTATTTACAAACAATGAGTGGATTAATATACGAAATCGCTATTATGCTAAAACTAATGATGATAGCATCAACGTTGTTACGAAAACTCCTATCACAGAAGTATTGCAATCTGATCCTCTTGGAACAGCACATGCTGTGCAGGCGGCGTTTGCAGTAATACAGCAGGAAGTTAATCAAGTCATTATTTTACATGCAGATGTTCCATTAATTCAAACACGAACATTGCGCGAATTGTCCATAAGTAAATGCGATTTAACACTTGCGTCAACACAAATTATTAATCCTTCGTCATCTTCATATGGTAGAGTAATCCTGGACGATGATGGTATTCCACTTGCTATAAGAGAAGCTAAAGAGTTAACTGAAAAACAAAAAGGAGTTGATATTGTTAATGCAGCAATATATTCAATTTCACGCAAGTGTTTAAAAGCATGTTTATTTGATATACAAAACGACAACACAGCAAAAGAATTTTATTTTACAGATATCGTGAATATTGCTTATAGTCGTGGATTTTCAATATCTCATATAAAAATTTCTCAAGATGAAGCTTTTGGCATAAATACGCAAGATGATCTTATAAATGCACCAGTACAACGAATCTTAAAAGAGAAAATGACTACAAATGGAGTAATTATGCAAGATCCATCGTCGATTGTTTTTTCAATCGATACACAAATAGAGTCTGGATCAACAATTAGTGCATTTAACGTATTTGGACCAAATGTAAATATAGGGGCTAACGTAGTTGTTCATGCATTTTGTGTTTTGAGTGATTGCACTATTTCTGACTGGAGTGAAATTGGCCCATTTGCTCACATTCATAAAGAAAGTGTTATATGTTCGAATGCAATGATTGGAAATTTTGTCGAAGTAAAAAAATCAACTATTGGAGAACAGACAAAAGCTAAACATCTGTCTTACCTCGGAGATGCAGCATTAGGTAAAAAAGTAAACATTGGCGCCGGAACGGTGGTGTGTAATTATGATGGATTTAGAAAACACCAAACAATTATACGGGATAATGCTAGCATAGGTGCAAACTCTTCTTTAGTGGCCCCGCTAGATATTGGTTCAAATGCTTTCGTAGGTGCAGGAAGTACGATAACTATGGATGTACCTGATGAAACTTTGGCGCTTAGCAGATCTAAGCAAATACACAATCTTGAATGGGTAAGAAAGAAATGTTTGAAAAAATAAACTTTTGTTGTGGCACTCAAGAATGGATCGATCGTATTTGTTGCGTCCAAATTTAATCTTAACGTTAAGGAAAAACTTAACCTATTCACGTTTTTTCAACATTGCCATGAACTTTGCTTCTGCGATCAAAACATCTCCTACGAATGCATTCCCGACGAAACGCCAAACATTACCATGCGTTTGATCCGTTTTTACTACTAGTTGCAACGTATCCCCTGGTCTAACAGGATATCTAAATTTCGCAGAATCAATCGTCATAAAATATACGAAAAACGGCCCACCATCCGCCTGTTTTTTGCGAGAGGATATTGCTAACACTGCCGCTGTTTGCGCGAGCGCTTCTATAATAAGAACGCCAGGGAAAATCGGATCTCCAGGGAAATGCCCCTGAAAAACATGCTCATTAAACGTTACGTTTTTTATTCCCGTTGCACTATCAGCGTCAACATTTATAACCTTATCTATGAGAAGAAAAGGATACCTATGAGGCAAAACCTCTAATACGTCCGCGGTGCTAAATTCCATTCTACCAAGTATTAAAAACGCCATTTAAAAGAAACGGCGCACAAGGAAGGGCCATCAAAAGCCCCTCTCATTGAAACAAAATATTACTTACCAACAACGACGACATGAGCTCTACGATTCAAAGCGTGATCTTGTTCGCTATCTCCGTCAGCAATTAGCATTTCTTTCCCATATGAAATTGTTGAGATACGACCATCATCCACACCATTGGCGACCAAAAACTTCTTAACAGATTCAGCGCGTCTCCCACCTAATCCAATATTGTACTCTTTGGTACCACGCTTATCGGTGTGTCCTTGGACAGTGACACTTGTAAATTTATACATGTTTAACCACGCCGCGACTTGTCGCAATACATCTTCAGCCTCCGTGATTAAATTATAACGATCAAACCCAAAATACACAGTATTCGATACGTTTTGGTTAAAATCCTCTACTGAACCAGGAATAATGGACGATGTTACTTCTTCAACATCGTTCTTTTTCTGTGTACAAGACACGGAAATTAGTCCTATCAAAGCCAATGTAAATAAATTACTTACTCTTTTCATACTTATACTCACAACAATTTTACACTCACTACTAAGATATTAATCATAAAAAAGCGAATAAATCATTAAAAATTTTAGCAACTACTTTACAATAACTACTGCGACAGCCACTTTTTTGTGTGTTATTAAGCATCTTTTAAAACCTTCAGCATCAACAGCGAACAACCATATAGCGCGTTCTATGGAACACTACCAATTTATGGTTTATGACTTTGCAAACAGTCTAATCAGTTTGATCAAGTGAAGCAGCACTAGGACTCAATATAGCGTTTGTAATATTTTTTATTTCTTCTTTTACCAAATTCTCAACTATTTGTTTAATATTTGATTCTATCCAGGAAGAGACAGTAGTCTTGATTGTTTCAAGAACTAATTGGTCTAAGCTTCCATTTTTATTAAATATTTCCTTATTTTTAGAACACTCTTTTACAACGTCTGCAAAATTTTTTAGTATCGTCTGAGTCTCCTGCTTGTTCTCAGATTTTTGAGTTTCTTGCTTGTTCTCAGGTTTTTGAATCTCTGTTTGGTTTGTTTTACCACGTGGAGATAATTGCCGCAATTGGTACTGCTGATTTGCTTTTTTTATAAAGTCCGGCATGTCTAGCGAATCTTTATCAGAATTACCAGCATCATTACTTGGCGTTTGTGGCAACTTAATAATACCATCACGAGAAAAAACATAATCATCCGTATTACCAGATTCTTCAGTGTTTTGTTTTTCATCTACTGCTACAAATTTTTTTATAGATCTTAAAATTTCGTCGATAGACTCATCATTATCATTAACCATGTAGCGTCCTCACTAAAATGACATAAAAACAAAATGTAGATTACACATGTAAAACTTTGTAAACATCATCACCTATCAACAAATCGATCTCTTTTTTTATGTTATGTAAAATCTCAAAATTCTTGTAGATAAAACTTCGCGTTGCACCATACGCACGACTATACCAATCGAATTTCTGCTCTAACGATAAGTAACAACAATCATTAGAAATTTTATCACAAAACTGGATCAGCTTTATTGAAAAATTCAAGTTGATATAGCGTAATATTTGTGAAATATTATCTGCTTCTGCTGCATCGTCGTGGCAGTAGAACATAATATATTCGTCAGAATCAAAGACTGGAAACGGATGAGCAATACAAACATTTGCTATATCATTTTGTTTAGCTTCAATCATTATTTTGTATCCCAAAAGCGGATGTTTATATTTTGTTTCGCTAGTTAAATACAGTTTTCCAATATCGTGAAACAAACCATATCTAAATGCGACATCCGGTGTCGGCATGTCAGATCGTACTGTATGTGCAGGATTATTTGCCAGCACGAGTTTCACAATGTCGTACGCTGCTTTTGCAACCATACCAGAATGCCCTATTGTACTAATATTTTGTGGAATATCCATGTAAAACACTATACAGCGATACTAAACACTATATGTTTAGCATACCAAAATAAAGTAAAACTATGATTAGAAATTTACTTTTGATCCAATTAAAACAACTGTTCCATTGTTTTTTACTGGCTTATTGTTATCGTCGAGAGCAGCTACACTTTTCTCCGTATGTGCCCTGACATGGTCAATTTCTCCAAATACTTGCACTCCATGACTAATCGTGCAATCCACTGTAAACGAATCAACAGTACCAATAGCGTAGTCATAATTAGTGACTCTGCGTCCCAAATTATGACGTGCAAAACCAATATCTACACGACCAATAGTGTATTTACCACCAATATTCCAAACTGTTCCAGCGTCTCCTAGATGTATTCCATTTCTTGCTAATTTATCCGCGCTAATTTTGGTTGTTGGTAAATTTTGTTCTCCGTTATTAGTAAAACCAGCAGCAATTTTAAAATTTTTATATTGCAATGAACATGATGCTTGACACGATATATCTTTTTTCAAAGGTATTTCTCGTTTTAAATCATATGTAAGTGAAACGTCATCTCCCTCAGGAGCAACAGTGTCTTGTATGTCAACTAAAAGTGACGCCTTTTCATTTACTGCGACTACCGATGCTTTTATTGATAAATCATTTATATCTTGTTTATAACTAAGTCCTATTGCTGTATTGTTGCGTTTTTTCATGTTAGAAGTAGGTAAAACGTTATCATCGTTACTGTTACTGTAATCATGTGCACCAAGATCGCTCCAGCCAACGTGATGTGGATTTGGACAAAAACCAACACCTAATTGAAAACCAGCAAAAAGTGGAGAGTAATATACAATTTTTGTTGAGCGTTTCGTATATCCATTAAGATGGTGCGTATGCGGGAGACCGCTAATAACGCTATATAACCCCCACATTGATCCATCTACGCCACAAGCGCCGCCAAGAAGCCCTGTAGCGTCGTCTATCATTGTGCCTTCTGGCCCTTTAAGGTTGCCAAACTGTAACGTTCCATATGAACAAGAAAGTTCCGCATAATTATTAATAATGTTTATGTCTGACGGAATCGCCTGCAAATTTGTAAAATATTTATATTTAAAATCATCAATTATTCCAGCTACTTCAAGACCTAAATTAGTCCATCCAAAACTAACGTGCAGATCTCCGTCTTTGTTATCTCTGGCATCTTCTTGAACAACTGTGCCAGCGTGAAAACAAATATCACCAGAAAACTTAAGTTGCGGAGACTCTTCAGTTTTAATTTCAGGCATTGGCATGTATTTGTATTCATTGCTTTCATAAAATTTCATTGCTTTATCATCAAGCATACGATTTTGTTCGAGTGAATTTACTTCACATTCTATAACCTTATACTGTTGCTGTTCTAATTCAACCTGTTGCTCTAACTTTGCGTTATTGTCTTCTTTTTTAGAAGGTTCATTTTGAGCTTCAATGTGTATAAATTTATTCAGACAGTCGTCTATTGGTTGTGTTGTAGATGATTGCTGTTGCTTGCTTACATGTCGCACTACAGTAACTATTGGCTGTGTACTTCCTTCGTTTCGTTGTTCCTTGTTTTGTTTTTTCTTTTTCTTCCTGAGTTTTTGCATAAGGCGAAAATCTAAAATATCTTCATTTTCTTCAAGATCAGCATTTTCGATTGTGTCATTTTCAACACGTGGAATATCTCTTAATCCAAACAACGCGGACCCAGTTGGAACAATAAACTCAGTTGAATTCGTTATTTCTTGTTCTTGTAAAACTTTGTTCAAAATATTGGATTGTAATTTTAATTTATTTATATCGTTTGTTACTTCAGTGCCTGAGGTTTTTTGATTTTGTGATAAAGATTTGTTATCAGGATCAGTGCGTTTATCATCATGGTTTTGATTCCTTGAATCATTGATTTGTTGAGTTGTTACATTTTTATCATTCTCTTGTTCCCATAATGGTATTAGCTTATGCATTATCTTAGGCTTACTATCTCTAGTCTTTGAGGTGATTTGTTGTTTCAATGTTGTAGAATTCGCTGAAATATTTCGTTGTACAACCGTTGCTTTAGAAGTTGGTTTTTGTATTTTCACTGGATGAAGTGTTATTTCTGTAACTTCTTGTGTACCGAATAAACTAACGTTAGCGTTATTTACAACAATTTTTGTTGATGTTTTTTTATCTTTTCGTTCTTTCTTGACTTGAATTTCTAGTTGTTCATTAGCTGAAAATAATTTTTTTTTATGCAATTTTTTAGCATTTCCTGCGTCAGCAAACAACATCAGATAGTGTATAATAAAGAGGGGAAGAAGAATAAATACACGTATTTTCCTTAGTTTGATTGTTTCTTTTGGTGAGTAATTACGATTGCTCAAATTAATAACGTTGTGTCCTTCCCCCAGAAAATGATTGCGCATCTTTTTAAAGATGACAATATGTATGTAACTCAAAATAATTATAATCTTTCTATGTTTTACACTTTCTTGTATCCGTTAAGTGCTTACTATTCGTACTTTAATGTTTTTAAATACTTAAGCGTCAGAAGTATCGGTGCACTTCTTACAGCGTTATGTATTGGGCTGTTTATCGGAGATAAATTTATTAGCTTTTTAAAACATAAACAACAAAATGGTCAACCAATTCGTTTATATGTCACAGAAAGTCATCTATCCAAGACAGGTACACCAACGATGGGAGGGCTACTGATCTTACTATCTACAATCATCAGCGTAATTTTATGGTGTGATTTAGCAAATGCATTTGTACTTCTGTCAATTTTTGTCTTGATTTCATTTGGTGCGATTGGTGCTTACGATGATTGGATAAAAATATCAACAGGATGTCCAAATGGATTAAAGTCTAGATTAAAATTTGCTATGCAAGTTATTTTGTCACTTATTGTTGGCTTTATAGTGTCAAAACTAACACCATCTGAACTTTATTTAAGTATTACAATTCCATTTTTCAAAAATTTTGTAATTTACTTAGGTTTTTTATATTTTGTTTGGAGCATTCTTGTGATAACAGGATCATCTAATGCTGTAAATTTAACGGATGGATTAGACGGATTAGCGATTATGCCTGCAATTTATGTTGCTGGTAGTTTTGCCTTTATTAGCTATTTGGTTGGACACACACAATTTTCGAATTATTTGTATATTCACTACATTCCTAAGGCTGGAGAATTAACAGTGTTGCTAGCGGCTCTTGTTGGTGGAAGTCTGGGCTTCTTGTGGTTTAACGCTCCACCTGCGAAAATTTTTATGGGAGATACTGGATCATTAGCTATTGGCGCGGTACTTGGTAGCACAGCGATGATTACACACCACGAATTGGTATTATGTATAGTTGGGGGGCTATTTGTTGTTGAGGCTATATCTGTGATTATACAAGTTTTAGTATTTAAAGTAGGAAATGGTAGACGTGTATTTTTAATGGCACCGATTCATCATCATTTTGAAAAAAAAGGATGGCCCGAGTCAACAATAACAATACGGTTTTGGATTTTATCAGTAGTTTTAGCGATAATTGGCCTGTCAACGCTAAAGTTTAGATGAAATAACGTTGTAAGTTTATAGACAGCAGACATTCGAACACAAGCTCGACGTACTAAAAACTGATGCTGAAAAAGTTCCGAAGACAGTACAGCAAATATATAGCGTCAAAAGAATCGATATGTCACTATTAATGTAAATGTATTTTCATGATGTGTTGAAATGAACCAGTTTTGACTAAATCCAGAGATTCGCACCAGAGTGGATGCGTTAAGAGATTCACTAGCGAAACTCAAAGTCGCCGTGGCTTTAGATAAAAAAGTATTAGAACTGAGTGAGATAGACAAGCAGTCAAATAATTCTGATTTGTGGGATGATCTTGCGTTTGCCAAGGATTTGCTAAAAAAAAGAGCGTCAATCGCAAATGTTGTCGCTTTGGTTAGCGGATATATTAAAAAATTTGAAAACGTTTTAGAGCTGTTATCCTTGGCAGAAACAGAAAAAGACCAAGATCTATATGATGATTGTGCAAATACAATATTACAATTAAGCATTGATGTTGAAAAAGCGAAAATTGCGTCTTTCTTGTCAGAAGAAGCAGATGAAAACAATTGCTTTCTAGAGATAAATTCTGGAGCTGGAGGAACGGAAGCACAAGATTGGGTCGCGATGTTAGCTAGAATGTATTCTAGATGGGCTGATTTACATGGATTTGAAGTTACGGTTATAGATGAAACTCCTGGAGAAGAGGCTGGTTCAAAATCTATTACACTGAAAATTTCTGGGTACCAATCGTATGGTTGGCTAAAAACTGAGAACGGCGTTCATCGTTTGGTTCGTATATCTCCATTTGACGCAAATGCCCGCAGACATACAAGTTTCGCATCAGTATATACATATCCAGAAATGGACGATACCGTACAAATCACTATCGAAGAGAAAGATTTAAAAGTTGATACTTATCGTTCATCTGGTGCAGGCGGACAGCATGTTAATAAAACTGACAGTGCTATTCGGTTAACGCATATTCCAACTGGTATTGTTGTTTCGTGCCAAGTGGATCGTTCGCAACACAGAAACAGAGCGATTGCATTAAGTATGTTAAAAGCACGCTTATATGAAGTTGAAATGCGTAAAAAACAAGAACGTTTAGATGAAGCTATGCAAGAAAAAAAAGATATCGCGTGGGGCAATCAAATCAGATCCTATGTATTACAACCTTACCAATTAGTAAAAGATACTCGAACTGGAATTGAAGTTGGAAATGCACAAGCTGTTTTAGATGGAAATATTGATACATTCTTAGAGGCAGCGCTAGTATACAACAAAAATCTACCAAACAATTGAATTGTCTTAATTTTACCTGTTGGTTGTATAATGCAGCGGTACGACCAGACCTCACTTAAGCCTACATGTTTGCACCATGACAATGTTTGTAACGTTTGCCAGAACCACACGGACAAAGAGCATTGCGCGAAGGTTGTGTAGTAGAAGTTTGTGTAGTGTATACATCATGATTATCAGATGATAAACCAGATTGATGATATGCACTTGTACCTTCTGTTATGTCAATATTGTTTTCATTATCTTCAGTAGCAAAATCAATTATGTTTGAATCTAAAGATTTAAAATGTTGCAATAAATCATCAACGCTACTTGCTGCAATCTCAAAATGAGATATCCTACTTAGAGTTTCAAATCTGATTTGTTGCATCATGGCCACAAACATGTTAAACGATTCTCGTTTATACTCGTTGATAGGGTTACTTTGAGCATAAGCTCTAAGGCCAATGCCTTGACGTAAATAATCTAAATATAAAAGATGATCTTTCCAGTGTTGATCAAGCGAATGAAGTAAATAACTGCGTTCAACAGATGCTAGCAAAGAAATCGTGCAATTTGTGCGCTGCGAGGTAACTTGCTGGGTGATTAGCTTATCCATTGCAACTCTTACATCTGTGATAGTCATGCTCTCACTTTTTTTCCACTCTTGTACAGGCACATTAATATTAAATATATCTGCAAAATCTTTTTCTATTCGTTCCATATCCCAATGTTCTGGTATTGAGTCTTGTGGAAAATACGTTTTCATTAAGTCTTCTAGTGTTTCCTGTCTGATTCCATCAATAAGTTCTGATATATTTTCTTTTTTGATTAATTCTAAACGTTGCCCATAAACGACTTTCCTCTGATCATTCATCACATCGTCATATTTTAACAAATGCTTACGAATCTCAAAGTTATGGGCCTCTACCTTCTTTTGAGCTCGTTCTATAGCTTTACTTATCCATTTATGAGAAATAGCCTCTCCATCTTTCATTCCAGCACGACGCATCATCACATCCATTCGGCCAGATCCGAAAATGCGCATTAAATCATCTTCCAGCGATATAAAAAATTTTGAAGAACCTGGATCTCCTTGCCGTCCAGATCTACCACGTAATTGATTATCTATTCTTCGACTTTCATGTCGTTCAGTTCCAATAACAAACAAACCACCAGCTTTTTTAACAAGTTCCTGCTCTTTTGCGACTTCTTTTTTTATTTCTTGAATCCGTTTTTGTTTTGATGGTCCATCCGGCACACCAGCTAATTCTGTTTGCACACGTGCTTCCCAGTTTCCCCCAAGCCTAATATCAGTGCCTCGTCCTGCCATGTTTGTAGCTATTGTTATTGAACCAAGACGTCCAGCATTTGCAATAATCAGTGCCTCTCTATCGTGATGACGTGCATTCAAGATTTCGTGTTTGATCTTTTCTTTGGTAAGAATTGCAGAAAACAACTCAGATTTCTCTATGCTTGTTGTTCCTATCAAAATAGGCTGTTTGCGGGTTATACACTCTTTCACAAGCGTAACTACAGCTTTGTATTTATCTTCTGCTTTAAGGTATATTTCGTCGTCGATATCATTACGTACAACAGGCTTATTTGTAGGTATTTCTACTGCCTTTAGTTTATAAATCTCCTCAAATTCTTCTTCTTCGGTTACAATTGTTCCGCCCATACCACTCAATTTTGGATAAAGTCTAAAGAAATTTTGGTATGTAATAGAAGCTAACGTTTGATTTTCACGCTGAATAGCCACCCCTTCCTTTGCTTCTAACGCTTGGTGTATCCCTTCAGAGTAACGTCGTCCTTCCATAGTTCGACCTGTAAATTCATCAACAATTATTACTTCACCGTCGCGAACTATGTAATCGACATTTTTTGTGAAGAGCGTATGTGCGCGCAGTGATGCATTAACGTGGTGCACAACAGTAACGTTATTAGAGTCATATAATTTAGAATCTTTTAGCACGCCAGCCAATTGAAGTTCTTGTTCTACACGTTCCAACCCAGATTCCGTTAATGTCACTGTACGTTGTTTCTCGTCTTTTTCATAATCTTCCGGTAGAAGTTTAGGTATAATCTCATCTACTTTCTGATACAGTTCAGATGAATCCTCTGCAGGACCAGAAATAATTAGCGGAGTCCTTGCCTCATCAATAAGGATGCTATCAACTTCGTCAACGATGGCGTAATTAAATGGCCTCATAACAATGTCGTTTACATTAAACTTCATGTTATCCCGCAAATAGTCAAATCCAAATTCGTGATTTGTTCCGTATGTTATATCTGCGTTATACATTTCTTTTCGCTGTGCATCAGTTAATCCATGCACTATGCATCCGTATGTTAATCCCAAAAATTCGTAAACATTTCCCATCCACGCAGCATCTCGTGTGGCCAAATAATCGTTAACTGTGACGACGTGTACACCTTTTCCGCTCAGTGCATTCAAATACACCGGGAGCGTAGCTACAAGTGTTTTACCCTCACCAGTTTTCATTTCAGCTAACATCCCATTATGTAATGCGATTCCCCCCATTAGCTGAACATCATAGTGACGTTGTCCAAGCACTCTAAACGCAGCTTCACGCATCACAGCAAACGCTTCAGGTAAAATACTGTCTAAAGATTCCCCATTAGCTACGCGATTTTTAAATGCAAACGTTTGCTCTTTTAATGCATCATCAGATAAAGCCTTCGCCCATGGTTCCTTGTCATTGATTTTGTTAACTATATGACTAAATTGCTTAATATACCTATCATTAGCTGATCCAAGAATCAACTTCGCCAATCTTTTCAGCATGCTCACAGACGTTATTGTTTATAACTAACTGTTTTGAGTGTAGCATAAAAATTTCACCGAAATATATCCTCTGTAATTAAATGACATTCGGTATACCTCTTAAAGGCATCTATTGAAATTTATAAGAATATTGTAAATAAATAGTTAAAAACGATCGACGTGCGTTGCACTGCTACTGTTTTTAATGAATTTAGATAAAAACACATAAAAAATAAACGAAAACATCATAAAAACAGCGATGGCACAAGCCAATGGCCAATCGCGATTATTGAAAAATTCGCACCAAATAGTTTGACCAACAGTCATAGTACGCGAACCACCTAACAGTTCAGGAATAACAAACTCACCTAACGCAGGAACAAAAACAAGAGAGCAGCCTGCCAAAACGCCAGGCATAGACAATGGAAACGTAATCCACCAAAAAGAATTCCATTTACTTGCACCTAGGTCAAAAGACGCTTCTATGTATGACGTATCAATTTTTTCCAATGCGGCATAAATTGGTAAAACCATAAATGGCAAGTAGCAATACACGATTCCGAGGCACACTGCGTAATTATTATCAAGCAAGTGCAGAGGTAACTTTATAATATGCATTTTTTGTAATAATGCATTAATTATTCCGTGTGTATTGAGCAAACTCATCCAAGAATACACTCTGACCAAAAACGATGTAGCAAATGGTAAAACTACCAATAAAATCAAAATTATGTGTAATCGCTTTGGCGCACGACTTATCTCGTATGCCATCGCATACCCTATAACTAGGCAAATCACGGTGGAACATCCGGCGATAAATACAGAAGAAGCAACTACCGAAAAATAAAAAGAATCTGTAAGCAACGCGAAATAGTTTCCAATATAAATGCAACAATTATAAAAGTACAAGTCTGTTTGCTGTATCAAAGAACTGAACGGTGGAAGCCCCATACAACATTTTGCTAAACTTATTTTCAGAACAAGCAGTGTCGGAAGTAAAAAAAACAACAAACACCATGCAAATGGTAGGTTAATTATCACAAATTGAAGTCGCGACTTTTGCTTAACACGAGACGCTATTTTTCTAAATATATATAATTTGATGTGCTTCATACCTTTAAACATAGCTACGCCGTCAGCAAAATACCATTTTCTGCTCTCCAAAATAAGTATACCTCATCATCCCAGGTAACGTTTCTTTCTGAAAGACGTAATAAATTTGGCAGCGAGGATTGCACTCTGATTCCTGAGGATAACTCAACGTAGTAAATTGATATATCTCCGAGATAAGCGATCTCACGCACAATACCCTTTGTGCAATTCCTACTCCCAGCAGGAGGAGTCTGCGACATCATGACCTTTTCTGGCCGTATTGCGACAGATACATTAGAACCAACTGGTGTAGCACCAACGTGAGTTGCATAAATTAAACAATTTGCTTCCGGGGAATCTATTAAAACGTGATCATATTCATCTTCTACAACTACACCGTCAAATATGTTCATGCTTCCTATAAACTCTGCAACAAAACGTGAATTTGGGAATTCATATATATCATGCGGAGCACCTATCTGGCGAATACGTCCTTCTTCCATAATTGCCATTCTGGTTGACATTGTCATTGCTTCTTCTTGATCATGTGTGACTAGTATAAATGTAATACCTACACGTTCTTGAATATTTACGAGTTCAAATTGCGTTTGCTCACGTAATCGTTTATCAAGTGCAGTCATTGGCTCATCTAACAGTAACAATTTCGGACGTTTAACTAGACTTCTAGCCAATGCTACACGCTGTTTTTGGCCACCAGACAATTCGTTTGGCATACGTTCAGCATATGACGACAATTGAATCAAATCGAGCGATTCCATTACTCTATCGTGAATCACATTTTTTAAAAGTGACTCTTGCTTTAATCCAAATGCAATATTTTGATATACTGTCATATGCGGAAACAACGCATATGACTGAAACATCATGTTAACAGGACGTTCATATGGTGGCAAATTTGTAATGTCGATGCTATCAATGATGATCCGTCCGGATGTTGGTTTTTCGAAGCCAGCCAACACACGCAGTAGAGAGCTTTTGCCACAGCCTGACCCACCTAACAGCGAAAACAACTCACCTTTATAGATTGACAACGATACATTTCGAACAGCTTCTACAAATGCGTACTTTTTGCTAATAGATTCAATTTGTATGTACGGTTCTGCGGTAGGATCTTGCCATGGTTCAATGTTTCGCTTCATCGATGGAAGAGGCATAATTTATTCCTACAACAACGTTATTCATAAGCGAATATTACAATACGACAGGCCACACGTACAATACAAAGGGTGTTCGGTTCAGAGCTATATGCACCAAACCAGACGTGTTGCAGACAGCGGTGTGCCAATCTGAGGGAAGAATGGATCACCGCTTAATGTCTGCCTTCAGCGCAGCAACAACCTGCGCGCGCCGTGCGGTTTGCAACTTTCAAAGCTCATTCATCATCTTCCAACGTGTCCGACCAACGCTCTAATTTTAAATACATTTTACAAAAATCATCTTCAACAATTTGTCGACCGAGCGTCCGTTTAGCCTTGTACAGACGAGCTACCGAAGCCGTTGGAACAACTACTGAATCCAATGTAGTGTCGGGGGGCACTTCACCGTATTGTTTAATACAGTAAAGATCATCTGCGCGAGGGTCGTCATCAGCAAACCCTTGATCTTTCTGACGCCCAACATCATGCAACGCGCGCATCAACTCCAAGTACGCCGCAGAGTACGCCTCAGAGGAATTCAGCGGCGGATGTTCGGCAGTTGACAGGCCTTTGTACAAAGTATTAATGCGATCATACAAAGATTCAGCTACACGATACGAGTCAAACGCCATACGCGCGCTATCAGTAAAATCAATAACAAAACTCGTTAGTTGTGCGAGGCTATCCACCGGCAGCATGAAAGACGCATGCTGCACAAAAGAGTCGTCGTAACTCAGAGGGTACACCCCCAGTATTAAGTAACCAAGCATGTCTAGACTTTTGCAAGCCTTTTTAATTGCGCGCATCGCAGTAGTGTGAGTTCCTTCAAACATTCGCACGTCTCTTTTGAACGCAGCAGCCAATTCATCTTGCGCAGTTACTTCAGACGCATCGCTTGCGCCTGACACAAACGTGGCAAACGAAGTACTACAAAATCCAATAACGAAAACTTGACGAAAAACCCGCACAAAGCCACATTGCATAACAAACTCATAAAACCTTGAATAATATTTGCTATTGTAACATTTCTCAAGACACAATAAAACAGTCTCACATGTGTTTGAACTTGGACATTGTAACTGCCGCGAAGACTGCAGCCTTCACAACGTCTCCGAGAATAAACGGCAGAACCCCTAGCGTGAACGCACGAGAATATCCGACAAAATATGCTAATCGCAAATAGCCAGTAAACAACACGATTAGTCCCCCAGCTATTCCAGGCCAAAGCAGCGAGAAGAAAGACTTCGTTTTGGATTTTTCTATTAATTTTCCTGTGATATAAGCTGCCAGTACGAATCCAATCAAATACCCTCCAGTTGGACCAAGAAGGACAGGTAACCCAGACGAAAGTTTGGCGAACACCGGAATGCCGATTGCACCTTCAACCAAATACATTAAGATTGCGATTGTGCCGTACCGTGCTCCCAAACTTGAGGCAACGAAAAGGACGCTTAGCGTTTGCATCGTGAATGGAACTGGGATGAATGGAATGCATATTTGCGAACAAATCGCAATAAGACCAGTACAAATAAAACATTTTAAATAATTCAATGCCTCTTCGTTTCTTTTGAATTGCTTAACTTTGATCATTTTGCCTCCTTATAATAGACTGCATACCCAAGCCATCTCAACACTTTGCTGAAGTATTTCAAACACACTCACATTTTTTGTAGCACATTGCAATAAATACATTCATGTAACGATTCGTATGTTTTTTTTACAATACTTTATGAAGCTTCCTAATGTACTGCTGTACTGCTGCTGATAAAATGAGGAAATCTCTATTGTCGCGCACGAAATGAGGCGTTGTACATTTTTTAAATAAGGCAGTTTTTAAATAAACGATGATTCATACTTTTATATATCGCTAATTTCCCAATCAGCACAATTTCGCACACAATTGCTCCGTGTCACCTAAATATTTTTACAACGAGATTCTATTCGTTGTTGAAATCGTTGATTTATATACATAGTTCACGTAGCATTAGCCATTGTTATACAGCATAGCTTATTTTTATGTCAGAAGTTAAGAACGCCTTCGTAGCGTTTGGAATTTGTTTTGTAATACTGTTTGGGTTTAATTACCTCACTACTAAACACGTTGATGACAATGTTCCAAATTCGCAAGAACTAGAAAATATACAAATTGAACATGTATCTACTAACTCAGACGAGCATCGTTCTAGAGAAGAAGCCCTTAAAGCAGATCCTAGAGTTAGAATAAAAACAGGTAATATAGAAGGATCTATTAATCTAAAGGGCGCTGCAATAGATGATATTTCCCTTGTGAGGTATCAACAAACAACAGCAGCCGACAGTCCACCAGTAATCTTATTGAGTCCTGATGAGTACCGTGCGCATGTCCGATTTAGTCAAAGCAATGTCACTAAAAATCAAATAATCGAGCTACCACAGAAAGACACTATGTGGGATGTATTAACTGGCGACATCTTAACTCCAACAACCCCTGTTACATTAACTTGGACAAACTCTTCAGGATTGGTTTTTGAACGAACATTTTCTATAGACAAGTTCTTTATGATATTCATAACGGATAAGGTATACGATAAATCTAATCAACAAAACAAACACTTTAACATTGAAGTTGTTTGCGAAATGATAAGAAAATCAATGCCAGAACAAAAATCCGCGAGTTCAGTACACGAAGGCGGAATCGCGTATATTGAAGGAAATCTAATAGAAATTGCATCAAACAAATTAAGTGCGAATAAACGTACTGACGTACAAATAAGAAATATGGATGAATTGAACGGTTGGGCCGGTTTTACAAACAAGTATTGGCTGACGGCATTTGCTTTGAATGGGAATGTTGGACTTGGTGTCAAAATTTTTGAAAAGAACAATATACAATATTGCCAATTAAAGGAACGTCCAAAAAATTTAGCGCAGCAAACTTCAGAAAATTCAAATGAAATTGTATTCACTAATATGCTTTTCGTTGGAGCAAAAGATTTAAAACACTTAGATAAGTATAGAGTAGAGCTTGGTATAGAAAAATTTGATTTAGCTGTTGATTTCGGTTGGTTCTATTTTTTAACGAAACCATTGTTTTACGCACTGCAATTTTTAAATTCTTTGATCGGAAATCTTGCATTGGCAATCGTAGTATTGACCATATTAAGTAAACTAGTCCTCTTCCCAATTGCTAGATCCGCACACCGTTCAATGATGAATATGAAGAATTTACAACCAAAAATAGTGCTACTAAAACAACAATACGAGCATGACAAATACAAAATGCAAGAAGCTCTAATGCTATTGTATAAGAAAGAACACATTAATCCGTTATCAGGATTCTGGCCATTACTTGTGCAAATGCCGATTTTCTTTTGTTTATACAAAGTTTTCTCAATAAGTATTGAGCTACGTCACGCACCTCTTGCCTTTTGGATCAAGGATCTGTCTTCTCCAGATACAACTTCTCTGTTTAATCTGTTCGGGCTGATTCCATGGACACCGCCATCATTGTTACAAATTGGCATCTTACCTTTGTTGATGGGTGCAACAATGATCTTGCAACAAAAGTTATCTCCCCAACAACCTGATCCGGCACAAGCGAAGTTAGCATATATCGTTCCGTTAATATTTCTGTTTTTTTGTTCGTCATTTCCATCTGGGCTTGTGTTTTATTGGATGATAAGCAATGTATTATCTATATTTCAGCAAATGTATTTCAATAAAACGACGAAAACTTAAGTGTCCACAATTGAACATTGATTTTTTTAAATCAGAAAATCAAAGATACGCAATGAGTACAGCAATGACTTATTGTCACAGTTGACGTATACGACATTTTTATCGTACGTTGCACAAGTATCTTTTTTATGAGTAGGTTTGGAGATGGATTATTTTCAAGTTGGAACAACGATGATCATGATAGTCAATGTGTATGGGAGTGTTTTGAACAGCAGGCAGAGAGTATCTTGTTTTTTTGTATGGGCGCTAGGCAATGTATTGTGGGCTTGTGTTAATTTCTATAAAGAAATATACGCCGAGGGCGTACAAAATATCATCTTCTTGGGATTGAACGTATATGGCTTTTTATGTTGGAAGTATACAGCTAACGCGGTAGACAAAAAATTGAAAAGCATTTTCTGTTTTAAATCATCATGCACAACAAAAAAGAAGTAACGAGATATGGCAAAGCTTATTTTTACATACGGAGCAATGAATGCAGGGAAAACCACATCATTGCTGCAAGTAGCACATAATTACGAAGAAAGAGGATTAAAAACCGCTATATTCACATATAATGACTGCGATAACAATGGATCGTGCTTTTGCAGACTTGGTGTGTCAAAGAAATGCACAATTTTCAATAAAGAAACTGATTTTATGGAGGTAGATCTAGCTGATGCTTCTATTTTATTAATAGATGAAGCGCAATTCTTGACGAAACAGCAAGTATTTGATTTAGGCAGAATAACTTCGCTAAATGATGTACCTGTTATGTGTTTTGGATTGAGAACATCTTGGCAAGGTAACGTGTTTGAGGGTTCAAGCGCATTATTAGGATTAGCCGACGAATTGAGAGAGATTAGGACTATTTGTTGTTGTGGAAAAAGAGCAACTATGGCAATGAAAACGCAGTCAACAGATAATAAATCGGAAGAAGATATAGGACATGATAAATATGTATCTTTATGCAGAAAATGCTGGTTGTTGTCTGCAAAAAGTGGCGGTGTCACATTATGAATGTGTGTGTTGTGATGTTGCTCGGTAGCAACACACAATTAAAAAGCGTATGCAATACGGTACGTTGTTATATCATTGGATGTGTTAGCCGTTGTATAACAAGATAGTAGGTGTCCAAGAATTTAAGTTCTGTGGAAGAGTTTATTATTGTTAAGAGGTCGCTATGGATATTAAAAAAGTTTTAATGGCAGGTTTATTTGTTGTACCATCCGTAAACGCGGAGCCAACGGTTAGTGGTGCGTTCGTTGGGTTGACTGTTGGTGGATCACACGTCTCGGTCAAAGAATATTTCCGTGAAAATGGGAAAACAGCAAAGGACCAAAAGGAAGGATTTGCGCCATCTGGCAATGGATTCTACTGCGGAGGAGAGCTCGGCGGAGGTTATTCGTTTAACGGAGTCTACGTTGGAGCAAAAATCTATTTGCATTGGAATGCGACAGAAGCGAAATTATCTGAAAGCAACAAAAAAGTAACGAAGAGTTTGTTGTTGGGTGAGTCAAAAGAGGCAGTATCCCTTGCTGGAACGGCAAATGTTTCGATTCGTCCACGGTTCGAATATGGTGCAGCAGTTTTGCTTGGAGGTCAGATCGCCCCAAGTGCCATCGCGTATCTATCGTTCGGAGTTGAGGGCGCAGCAGCAAAGATTAGTCAGAGTTTTGCCTTGGCCAACTCGGATTATACAAAGGGTATATTCCTGAACAATGATTTAGACACCCAGTATACGTATGAAAGTGCATCGAATTTTACCGGGAATAATCCAGTTGTTTCACCGACAAAAGTTACGCCGCCAAAACAAGATCCAATCAAACAGACTTTGTGGAGTATCGTCCCTGGTGTAGGATTTAAGTACTTTTTTGATAGTGGAGTCTTCTTGGGCGCGGATGTGAACATAGCGATCGGATTGAACAGCAATGTTGACCAAAAGTACTTTAACAAGAACGCCACATATACCGGAACAGGGCCAGCTGCAGCAAATGGTGCGGCAGGTGCAGCAGTTTCTGCAGAGATTCCTTCCATATCAGCGCAAAAGATAACTTTGCATATAAAGAAGGGTTTGGGTATTCGTTACGGAGTTTGCATAGGATATAAGTTCTAACAATACGTGAATTGTCTCTCTAGAAAATGCGAAGACAAGCGCGGTTGCACTTATGAATCAATTAGTTGATGCAGAGAATTTCAGAAGTTGTCTCAATAAAAATGAGACAACTTTTGTGTATACAGATGGTGCGTGCAGAGGAAATCCAGGACCAGGTGGCTGGGGGGCGATTTTACATCAAGGTGAAATATTCACCGAGCTTTTTGGCGGCGAGGAACAGACAACGAACAACAGAATGGAACTATTCGCTGCGATTGCATCGCTGGAGTTCATGCCCGAGGGAAGTACGCTAATAATCGCAACAGATAGTCAATATCTTCAAAACGGTGTGGTACAGTGGATGCCCAAATGGAAAAAAAATGGGTGGAAAACGGCGAATAACGTACCAGTAAAAAATCAAGATCTATGGTTGAAAATCGATACTTTATGCAACAAAAGGGTCGTTTCTTGGACATGGATAAAAGGACACACAGGAAACATTCATAACGAACGTGCAGATATAATAGCAAAACAAGCCATCGCACGGTTAATCATGTCCGGAGATTGATTTTCTACAAAAAGTCTCACAATTAATGTCACAGATTGTCCCATACAAGCCAAATCAAATTGACAATTTTACGACACGTACCAGTAACATTAATTACACAAGTTGGTATTACCTTGAAAATACTTGCATCGTAGCAAATTTAGCTGAAGGCCCCAGGGTTTGTTCAATTCGAATTAACTGATTATATTTAGCTAAACGTTCACCTCGAGACATAGATCCTGCTTTAATTTGTCCAGAACCAGTTGCCACAGATAAATCTGAAATAAAGGAATCCTCTGTTTCTCCAGATCGATGAGAAACAACTGTGTTCCATGAATTTGTTTTTGCAAGATTGATAACGTCAATCGTTTCTGTTAGCGTCCCGATCTGATTTAGCTTAATTAAAATAGAATTTGCTGCATTTTCGTGAATACCTTTTAATAACCTGGCTTGATTTGTAACAAATAAATCATCACCAACTAATTGAACATTTAGCTCATTGGTCATTTTAATCCAACCATCCCAATCGTCTTCACTTAAGCCATCTTCGATAGAGATTATTGGATAGTTTTTTATAAGATCTTTATAATATTCAATGACCTCATCAGAATACAAATTTTCTCCATCTATCCGATAATAAGTACCATCAAATAATTCGCTGGAAGCGACATCTATTGCGAAATGTATATCGATACCGGCTTTATATCCTGCTTGTTCGATGGCCATTGTAAGAAAATCAAAAACTTCTTTTGATGATTTTAAATTTGGAGCCAAGCCACCTTCATCACCAACATTTGTATTGTGTCTATGTTTTTTTAATAAATGTTTTAATGAATGAAATACTTCTGAACACATACGAAGAGCTTCAGAAAAGCAACCGGCGCTAGTAGGTACTATCATGAATTCTTGAATGCTTATATCATTATCTGCATGAGCTCCACCATTTAGTATGTTTACTAAAGGCATCGGAAGAATTGTTTCTGATCCTAGAGTAGCATAAAGTGGCAAATTTTTTGCGTTAGCATTCGCTCTAGCTGTGGCTAAACTAATCGCCAGAATCGCGTTTGCTCCAAGCTTAGATTTGTTTGGAGTACCGTCTATTTCGCACATCATTTCATCGATCCGTCTTTGATTTTCTACATTTTCACCGATTATTGCTGGCACTATTATTTGTTGAATATCAGTGATAACGTTTTGTACTCCTTTACCGTGAAATCTTCGCAAATCACTGTCACGTCGTTCGATTGCTTCATGCGATCCAGTTGAGGCTCCAGAAGGAACAGATGCACGACCATAAATTCCGTTCTGTAACACAACATCTACTTCAATTGTTGGTATACCCCTAGAGTCCAAAATCTCTCTCGCTATAATCTGATCTATCTTATACGACATTTTCTGCATATTTATTAAAAAGTACGTAGCGTCATTATGCTGCGAAAATATACATGTTTCCATATAAATTTGCTGTGTGTGAACGTATAATTCTTGCAGGGATTCATAATTTACTGAGCTTTTGCTTCATATGTGTTTGAATCCGCATGTAATAATACATCTGAGGCCAGTGCGTAAATTATAAAGTTCAAAAGTCGTCTTTTGTCGCATATTGTCATTTTTTATCTAGAGACTTGTTTCATTGACTACAGTTTTGAATAGTTAGTAAATGTAACTTATGTTGAGGGATCCAGCCACGAAAATATAGTTATCTGTCTTTCTGTCGCGATTTTGTTTACAATGGTGGAACTAAAAGTATTTCAGAATTTCTTTTCCAAGCTATGCCAAATAAAAAGAAAAGTAATTTGAGCACAGTTGTTTACGAAGTGTTAATGAATTACTTCGAAAAACATGATACGCTGCTGCCTGCCTCTGGATTATACGACATCGTGATATCTGAAGTGGAACGTCCTCTGTTGTTTCTAACACTTAAATTTGCTGGAGGAAATCAAAAAAAAGCTGCAAAAATTTTGGGTATCAATCGAAATACACTTCGCAAAAAGCTAACGATGTTTTTGCAAAATAGCGATAGTGTAACGCAATTTAATGACTTAGTGTCATCTCTTGAGGAGAAAGAATGAGCTGGGAAAGTAATATCGCGATAAGATATTTGCGTTCAAAAAGAAAAGATAGTTTTCTATCCGTTATTACAAGTTTTTCATTTTTGGGAATATGTCTTGGTGTTGCTACTTTAATTATCGTTATGTCAGTTATGGGTGGTTTCAGAGAAGAATTACTGAATAGAATTATAGGCATGAAGGGGCACATAATTGTGTACAGCTGCAATGATGTTCCTGAAGATGAACTTCTTACAGACAGACTACGAAAATGTAATAACGTTACTCAAGTTTGCCCGATATTAGAAAAACAAACTATTATTACAGGATCTGGCAAAACACGCGGCGTTGTCGTTTTGGCTATGAGCCCGCAAACATTTATGCAACGAGATATGTTGGTAAACGCTGTGTTGCCAAAATTTAATACGGATTTATTTGTCGGAAATGTCATTTTTTTAGGGAAAAGAATGGCTGAATTAATGAACGTTCAGATCGGAGACAATGTAACTCTGATGGATCCGCAAGGAATATCAACTCCATTTGGAACAGTTCCCAAACAACAAGAATTTAAAGTTATAGGGTTATTTGAAGTTGGAATGATTGACTACGATAAAAACATGGCAATAATGCCGTTATGCGCTGGACAAGATTTTTTTCAAATGGAAAAATCATTAACGCAATACGAAATTTTTACAAGTGATATCCAAAAGAACAATTCTATTGTTAGCGAAATCAAAAAACTTCTACCGAAAAACATGATGGTACTTGGCTGGAGACATGGAGATTCTAATTTTTTTCAAGCTATTCAGGTTGAACGAAATGTAATGTTTTTAATATTAACGTTAATTATTGTAATAGCATCATTTAACATTATCTCTGGTTTAGTAATGCTTGTTAAAGACAAGACACGCGATATTGCAATTATTAAAACAATTGGAGCAAGTAGCGGTTCAATTATGCGCATATTTATGATGACGGGATCCGCGATTGGTCTATTCGGCACTGCAGTAGGATTACTGCTCGGTATCGTTATAACATTAAACATCAACCATATTGTACAATTCATACAACAGCTTTTCTCAACAAACTTATTTTCGCCAGAGATTTATTTCTTATCCACTTTGCCATCAAAGTTAAATTTTGTTGAAGTCATTTCGATATCATCTATATCCATCATTCTTTCTTTGCTCGCCACACTCTATCCTGCATTAAGGGCGGCTAAACTAGATCCAGCAGAGGCAATCCGAGGAAGTTAGCTAACGTTATGCAATTCTTCGCATATAGAAAAACGAAATTTGTGAAACAGAAAAATGAATGTAACAATGTTCTGTAGCACGACGACTCTTTGCAAAAAGCCTATGCCTCTGTATTCGTATAAAGCTACAAATAAAAATGGTGAAGTTGTGTATGGATATGTTGATGGCAGAGATACAGACGGAGTTGCAAATGAGTTAAGACAAAATGGATTAATTCTTATCAAAATTACGAATTGTACTCTGAATAAGCTAAACAACAATGCGATTAATTTACAGGATTTTTTTTGTCAATTATCCATTTTACTGGCTCAAAAAATTACACTAAAAGATGCATTAAGTATTATTTCCACAACAACTAATGTTAGATCTACTAAAAGAATTTTGACTGAAATTTTAGTTAATATAACTAATGGAGCTTCATTTGCAGATGCACTGGTGCATTATCCACGTATATTCAAACCGTTTGTGGTGAATGCTATAAAAAGTGCAGAAAAATCTAGTAATGTCAAAAAAATATGTTCAATGCTGCATAAAAATTTCGAGACAAGTGCTTTATTAAAAAAACAACAACAAAAAGCTATTATTTATCCTCTTTGTGTTTTATTAATTGTGTCGCTTTTTTTCATTATTACCCTTCGTACTATAATTCCAAATATTAAAACTTTTTTCAACGGAACAACTAATCAACGGTTGTTGTTCTCTTTGTCTGACTTATCAGTTAATCACCAATACGTGAGTATTTTGTTGTTGTTTACCTTTTGCACTGGACTATTCTTTTTGTGGAAACGATTCACTTTAGTATCAACAAATCATGTAAACCATAGCAGTCTAATGTGGTTACACACACTAGCATGTTTATTGCAATCAGGAATTGCAGTAAGAGAGGCTTTAGTTTTGTCAAAAGAACAAATCAAATCACCATCATTAAAAAAAACAATTGATAGTATAATAGAAAAAGTTATTAACGGAGCTACATTTCATAATGCATTAAAAAACGTGAATTTTATTCCAACTAGTGCTGCAAAATTCGCAGAAATAGGCGAATCTTGTGGCCTGCTAGGAGATTTGATTTGGTACGGGTCGAAATTTGAAATGCAAAAATTTACAGAAAAAATACAACAAAGAATTTCATTGATTCAACCAATCTTATTAACTTTATTTGGTTTGTTTTTGTTATGGGTTATTTTAGCGATATTCGCTCCACTGTACGATAATTTATCCGGAACATAACTTGTTGTTCTTTGCAAAAGACTTTAAGCACTCATTGATTTCGCCAGGACGCATATCGCCAATAGCGTATGGCCCATACTGAATGCGAATTAATCTATTAACTTGTAGTCCAATAAAATTCATAATTTTACGAATTTCACGATTTTTCCCTTCTGTTATTGCAACAGTTAACCAAAAATTATGCGAAATTGATGGCTGCGCTTGTTTTGCTTCGATACTGATTCGTATTGGCATGTAACGTATCCCCGAAATAACGATATTTTTTAAAATAATCTCAGACATATCATCTGATATTTCAGCGTATTTTGATAACTTTTTATCATCAATCACTCCGAAAGCACGTACTTTATAAACACGTTGAAGATGTGTTGTTTCAAGCTCATGAGCTAGTGTGCTGCTATTTGTTAACAGAATAAGTCCCTCTGAATTTATGTCC
The DNA here is from genome assembly GCA_031279185.1 of Holosporales bacterium. Classification (GTDB taxonomy): domain Bacteria; phylum Pseudomonadota; class Alphaproteobacteria; order BNTO01; family BNTO01; genus JAITIY01. The sequence goes on along the minus strand of JAITIY010000025.1, from coordinate 33,803 downwards.
AACCTACCAATAGACACAACGCGCGGAAGTCCTTTCTGTTTCACTGATTCAAATACAGTTTTTCTTTTTTGTGGATCATTGTGTGAAGTAATTTCTCCGTTTGGTTTATAATACATCCATAATTTTGGTTGAATTTCCTTATTAACATATTTCCCACAAAAACTTACAACATCGTTGTCATCAACAAAAAAAACTGGAGAATTAATAACCTGTCCATTAACGACAACATTACCCTGTACAATATGCTTCTCAGCATCACGTCGTGAACAAACATTTTTTACGGCTAAAAACTTTGCTAAACGCATTTTCCCAACAGTTGTAAACAATAACCTCAACAATATATGCACAACATAGTTTTATTTGCTAACGCATTTTTTAATGAAACGAATCAACAATCTTCAATGTCTCTCGCAAATGCTTTAATCGGCCAGTGAAACATAATTATTCACATGTCGCAAGACTTTTCCGTCATGTTCTAGTTCTGTTAATAAAGTCAGCAAACGAGACAAACTACAATCTTGTGTTTGAAACAGAGAATCAATTGGAATTGGTGTATGGCTAATTTCAGCTAGAATAGATTCTTTTAGCTCAGAACAGTGATCTGTTTCGTTACGCTGATAGCATTGATCGTTTTTTTGTTTGTTAACGGCTTCAACGTGCTTTATAGCAATCCCCATGTATGACAACACATCGTCAGCAGAGTCAACAAGTGTAGCACCTTGTTTAATTAGATTATTACATCCTCGAGATCGTGAATCTAGTGGAGACCCAGGGACAGCAAAAATTTCTATATTGTTTTCTAACGCATATTTTGCTGTTATCAACGATCCAGATTGTTCTGCCGCCTCAATCAAGACAATTCCTTGAGCTAATCCTGCGATAATTCTATTTCGGCGTGGAAATAAAGTTGCATCAACAACCGTGCCAATCGGCATTTCAGATACAATAACACCGTGTTTTTTTAAATTTTCATAAATATCAGTATTTTCTTGTGGATAAATAACATCTACACCTCCAGCCAATACAGCAATGCTACCAGTCTCCATGCTACCACAATGTGCGGCGCCATCAATTCCACGAGCCATACCGGAAACAGTTGTAAATCCGTTAAGCCCTAAATTTTTCGCAAATTTTGCTGCAAAACTTTTACCCGCTAAAGAAGCGTTACGCGCGCCTACAATTGCAATAGTTGGTTTGTTAAGTAATTCTAGATTGCCAACAACGCTTAAAAGTGGTGGGCAATCTTTTAAATTAAGTAATTTCTGCGGGAAAGCTGCATCTTTAGCTAAAAGTATCGAAAATCCATGCTTTTTATGTTTTGACAATTCTTTTTCTGCTACATCTTCTGTCGCAAGGTTTTCTACCAATTTGCACGCGTTATAAATATTATTTTTACTTTTGCTTAAAATTTTCCAAAACGTAATTGGTCCAATTTTTTTCGACAAAGCCAACCGAATCCATAATATTTGCTCTTCTATGCTATTCATTTGCCTTTTTGTGCATCTCTTTACTTTTGATTTCAAAGCAATTTACACTTAATTATATAGAAGAAGTTATTAATAAAGTCATAAAAAATATGAATTTTATTTATTCATGCAAAATAAATTCAGTTATAACTACAGTTGAATAAGCGTGATTTATTTAGTAGCAGTAATGATTATTGTTATTTGGAGATTTAGGATTGAAAACTATTGTACTTTTAAGACATGCTGATTCATATTCAATCAACTTTCTTGAGTATGAACATGAACAACCAATTAGCGTTATGGGATTACTGCAAATTGAGCAAATGAACACAATAAATAATCAAATTTTCAAAGAAATTGAGTTCGTTTTGTGCTCAAACACAAAGCGCGCAAGGCAAACTTTTCAAGCGATCTACCAAAACATCAATTCTATCCCAAAATTTATGTTTGATGATAATCTGCACCAGATAACAGAGTCTGAACTAAAAAATAAAATTCAGTGGACTCCTGCGATGTACAACACGATACTGGTTGTAGGACATAACCCATGCCTTTCACAATTTATGAAATCGGTGTGTTCTACACAAGAAGTACTAAACTCTTGTGAGTGCGCAGTTTTAGTCGCAGATGTCAATTCTTGGCAAGAAGTCGAATACAATAGACTAACTATTGCAGAACGAGTGAATCCACAAATCAAGTGACCAAGTTGACCATTAACATGACCTGTATCGAAGCGTTTGCACTGGAACATACAAAATTATAGCGTTTTTTTCACAATTATTATTTGTTTTATAGTATAGATAGCTATGGGTTTGATCAATTTTGCTCAGTAAATGCCATTAGACATAATCGTTGTTCCGTTGTTTCAAATCATTGATATATGCATTAGAATGTATAAGTTTTTGCTTTTCTTTTATATCATTTTCCATTTACTTTTGTCTTTTAATTCACTAAATCGTAATAGTCATATAGTATGCAGCATTCAAAGTGTGCTTTTGCACTTTGTCGATCCTGTTCTTAGTCCTATTCGAAGAATCATTCCAACATTTGGAATTTTTGATATATCACCATTGATCCTCATGTTAGGACTTCAATTCTTGTTAGGAGTTGTAGATATGACTATAGCAAAGTACTTTCGTTGATTTTTTGCGAACACATCAATAAAAAATGGAGGATGTAGTATGCTAGGGAAATTGTTTGATTATGCACAAATTGAACCAAAAATTATAGAAAAAGCTAGAATCATTATTGCACAAACAATACGAGAAAACGTTACGAACAAAACGTTCACAATAACACTTCCACCACCTAATATTACAGGTTCTTTGCATTTAGGCCACGCGTTTACTTCTGTAATTCAAGACATTTTACTAAGAGTCAAACGTCAGCACGGTTATGTTACTCTAGGCCAACCTGGTATAGACCACGCAGGAATAGCAGCACAAATCGTTGTTGCTAATCAACTTTATGAAAAGGGAATATCCTTGCAATCATTAGGTAGAGAAGACTTTATAAAAAAAGTTTGGAGTTGGAAAGAACAATCAGGAGATATGATTGTCCACCAACTTGTTAAACTTGGCATGAGTATTGATTTGGACCGCTTGCGCTTCACTATGGATCAAGATGCATCCAAGGCAGTACTCAAAGCTTTCACTATGCTATACAATGACGGTCTAATTTACAAAGCAAAAAGAATTGTAAATTGGGACCCTATTTTAAAGACAGCTGTATCAGATTTGGAAGTGTCTAATAAAATTGAACCAGGGAAAATGTGGTATATCCGTTACCAATTGCAGCAAGATGAATTTATAGTAATAGCAACAACTCGACCGGAAACTATATTTGGAGACCAAGCTCTAGCGGTACACCCAAATGATGAACGTTATATGCATCTTGTTGACAAAGAAGTAAAAATTCCATTAACAAATAGACGTATCCATATTATCGCTGATGAACATGCTGACCCACAAAAAGGTTCTGGGATATTTAAGGTAACACCAGGACATGATTTTTTCGATTTTGACGTAGGGAAACGCCACAATTTGCCAATACTAAGCATAATGGATGAATCTGCTTGCTTAAATAACGAAGTACCCGAGGATTTTCGTCATTTGCCTGTTGCGGCCGCTAGAGAAAAAGTACTTGCTGCATTAGCGCACAGTGGACTTTTAGAAAAAACAGAAGACATTGTTCACTCCGTACCGTACAATGACCGGTCTGGAGCAGTAATCGAACCAATGGTTACAAATCAGTGGTTTCTTGAAACAACTAAACTAGCAGATGCAGCTATTCGTGCTGTAGAAGATGGGAAAGTTAAATTTGTCCCAGATCAATGGGTGCACACATATTTTGAATGGTTACGAAATATCCAACCGTGGTGTTTATCTAGACAAATTTGGTGGGGTCACCAAATTCCAGTTTGGTATGCACCGAATGGCAAAATGTTTTGTGCATTAACAGAAGAAGAAGCAATACAGCAAGCTGCAAGCTATTTTGATGTAGCGAGAGAGTTTGTTCCAAAACTTACGCAAGAGCAAGATGTTTTAGATACTTGGTTCTCTTCTGCATTATGGCCTTTTGTAACGTTGGGATGGCCCAAGGACTCGGAGGATCTGAAAAAATATTACCCCACTGACGTGCTCGTAACCGGATTTGACATAATATTTTTCTGGGTTTCACGAATGATTATGTTTTCCCTTTACTTTACTGGAGATGTTCCGTTTAGTGTAGTTTACATTAATCCGTTAGTTCGCGACGAAAACGGTCAAAAAATGTCAAAATCAAAAGGAAATGTAATAGATCCACTTTATCTAATGGATAAATATGGTACTGATGCACTGAGATTTACGTTAACGCTTCAAGCCATACCAGGGCGTGATATACGTATCGGAGAATCATTAGTTGAGTGTGGCAGGAATTTTATCACGAAAATTTGGAATGCTGCGAAGTTTTTAACAATCAAAGAATGCGCATATGACGTAACGTTTAGTATGTATAGTCCAAACATCGTAAATGCGTTAAACAAATGGATTATTAGACAAATGGTTTGCTTCAAAAAGCAAGCGTTCGCACATTTAGAAAATTATCGTTTGGACCTTTTTGCGCAATCGATTCAAAAATTTTTAAGAGACATATTTTGTGATGTTTATATTGAAGCAATAAAAACATGTGACGATGTTGAAACGAAAAATACTGCGATATCTGTTTTTGCAGAATTTTTGAAAGTGGCACATTCTATTACGCCTTTTATAACGGAATACCTTTGGGAAGAGATGTACTCTGACAAAACTATGTTACTTGTTGAACCTTGGGAATATAGTGGGAGTATTGATGAATCACCTGATTTGACGAATTTTTGGATTGATGTGGCGGCTGAAATTCGTTCTTTATACGGGTTAATTGGTATTACACAAAAGTCTGATTTGCTTGTAATAGGAGACGAGTATAATGGGTTTATTCAAGCAAATGAACATTGGATTAAACAAATTGCACGTCTTAATTCTCTTCAATTTGTAAATAAATTTTCTAGAGACGGAATTCGTTTTATTGTTCGTGGTAAAGAGTTTTGTTTAAAATACTCTGAGAAGATTTCTGTTGCTATTTTTGATAAAAAAATATCCACATTATCAAAGGATATTCAACGCTTAACATTGAAGATAGATAATTTGCAGTATAAAAATGCTAAACCAGATAAATGGAACGTTGATTACAAGTTTAGAGAACAAAAACAACAAGATTTAGCAAAGATGTTAGAGATTCGTGGCGTAATGACATAACGTTTGTGTAAAACTATAGCCATACTCAAATGCACGAAATTTCAAAGCTTTTTACAGTTATCTACAGCGTTACAAAAAAGACTTTTTGTGTATGAACTACTGGAATATTTGTGACATGTGGTGTGTTTGAGAAATGCTGTAAACATTGTACATTTTTTGTTAGAATGCAAACGTTGGCGTTTTAGACGAAGCGTTTGTGATAGACACTTTTTTATGCTTCCTACAGAAGTCACCACATGTGGCATACTGGGTTGTTTTCTTTGGAGCAATGATCGAAGGCGAAACGATAATTCTTAGTGCAAGTGCAATTGCAGCGACTGGGTATTTATCTATAACAAAAATTTGGACAATTGCGTTCTTAAGTACGCTATTTGTTGATCAAACTTTGTTTTATTTTGGTCTTTTTATTCGCAAAAAGCCACGACGTTCATTTAGAGAGAGATTTCCAATGTTGCGGAATAAATTAACACGAGCAACAGAGCTTTTTCAAAAACACGACATATTATTTATTCTAATGTTCCGGTTTATCTACGGGATTCGATCTATTAGTCCTATTGTGATTGGGTTGTGCGGCAGTGCTCCTCGGAGGTTTATTCCATTAAACTTTATTGCCGCACTAATTTGGTCAATAATCAGCTGCGGAGTTGGATATTGCTTAGGAGATTTCTTATTTGATAGTGAAACTGGAATAATAAATAGTAAGAATATGCACCAAATTCAATATATTATTGGAGCCGCTATTTTGTTATTTATTGCTATTGTTTGTTTTGTCAGTATAAAAAAACACATTAAAAATAAAAGGACGCGATCAACTGATAACAAAAACTAGACTGTATTTGATGAGTCTAGAATATGCAGCATTTTTGTCGCGGCATTTTTTTCCGCCGCCTTCTTAGACTGCCCAATACCAATAATATTTGGTTGGCCTTTTACGCGAACAGCCACGGTATAACTTGGAGAATGATCCTGCCCATCTTTTTTCAACACAGTATATTCAGGAAGTGCATAGCCTTTTGATTGCACCAATTCTTGTAATTTTGACTTTGGATCTTGTGGAGGAGCTATTGGTTGAAACAGAAATTGCGACCAATTATTTTTTACGAATTCTTGACAAACGTGCAACCCATTATCCAAATACATAGCGCCAAGTAATGCTTCTAGAGCGTCGCACAGTATACGCAATTCTTCCAATGAAGTACCTTTCGCAACTTCCAAAAATTCTTCTAAATTAATATTTATAGCCACACGAGCGCAGGTTTCAAAGCAAACAAGCGCGATGTACCTCTTTGATAACGATCCTTCATCTTCTGTTGGAAAAGCTGTGTATAGCAATTCTGCGATCGACATATTCAATACTCGATCACCAAGAAACTCTAACCGATCGAACCCTCTTTCATAAAAGCCAGTTGATCGATCCTTTTTCGCGACACTCGAATGACACAATGCCATAATTAAAAGGGACTTGTTGCGAAATTTATATCCAATATTCTCTTGAATTTTTACTAAATCCATTTTGTATAAATTTTTTTTGAGAGTGAGCTAACACACTTCCGTTAAATTTGCACGAAATGGATGCAGTAACTTCGTCCAGTACGCGTGAAATAATCTTTTCCATCTTATCGAAAATAACCACTTGTGAACCTGCCACAGCTTTGCGTTAGTTGAGAAAAAGAGAAATGTTGGTCCACCAATAAGCTTGTTTTCATCGATGAACCCGACTTGTTTAATGTCACGACTATCACATGAATTATCACGATTATCCCCCATACAAAAATACGATTTTTCTGGAACAACAAATTCTTCAGTGTTATCAAGGGACGCCTTTCCAAAATCAAAAGCTTTTAAAATATAATGTTTTACACCATTTGGTAATGTTTCTTCATAAAGTTTAGCAATAGGAGGCATACCATCATCAAAAAGCGGATAATCTCCTTTGCGTGTAAGTTGTGTTGGTACGTTGTTGATGAACAGTTGACCATTTCGCATTTGTATATGATCTCCAGGTAAACCAATTACTCGTTTTACGTAACTTACACCTTCAGATGGACAGCCAATGGCGCATCGTATGTTCCTCCATAAACGCTGGAAAAATCCTCCAAACATACCTCTATCATAAAATTTAGCTTCATTCTCCAATTTGTAATCGTGAAAAAAAACAACAACATCTCCCTGTTTAGGTTCTCCAGTTTTAAAACGTCCTTTTATAAATTTAGGTTGTAAAAACATAGAATATCTTGAATATCCGTATGCAAATTTATTGACCATGATAAAATCACCAACTAATAACGTTGGCACCATTGATCCAGATGGAATCGTAAACGGCTGATATAAAAAAGTTTGTATAACCAATATCAACAATATTGCCCACACATATCCTAGCAAACCATTTTGTTTGATTGATTTTTCTTTTTTCAAATTTTTATTCATAAAAAACTGCATTATAACTGCGACTCATGGTTAGAGAGTACAATAAAATTCGATGAATTAACATATTTGCAATAAAATATGTAAAGTAACAAGTGAGTTATACATCCAAGCAGTAACGAATCTGTTAATAAAAAATTAATCACTCAAATGTAGAATTGAGAAAGAGCAATTACGTATAGTAAAATATAAATGGACGCAGATTTGTTACGAGCCTACTGTTCTAGTATTTTTTCACAGGACATATTTTGTACTGTGCGTAAACGCTCTGTTGAAATAATTTTTTTACGTGAAAGAATTTTATGCATACGTTATTAAATTCATTTTTTGAATGTTTAGCCAAAATTGATCAATTTTTTTGGACATATATTGGTTTTATTATTCTTTTCACAAGCGGTTTTTTTTTAACAATTAAAACACGTGGATTTCAATTTAAAGTTCTTTTAAACTTCAAAATTTGTATACAAGATCTACTACGTGGACCGTCTAAGTGTTCATCTCGTGGAATACATCCTATTCGCTTATATTTTGCTTCTGTTAGCGGAATGGTTGGTCTTGGTAATATTGTTGGAATTATTACAGCAGTAACTATTGGTGGCCCTGGTGCACTTTTTTGGCTTTGGGTAGCATGTTTTCCAAGCATGTTAGTAAAATACTCGGAAATATACCTTGGAATTAGGTACCGTGTGCCGAATGAGCAAGGTGGATATGACGGTGGTCCGATGTTTTATCTTAAAAAAGCTTTTAATTGTAAATCTGTTTCGTTTATGGCAAGCGTGTTATTGTGCATATATGGGGTGGAGGTGTTTCAATTTGATGTTGTTGCTGACGTCATCTCAACTACATTTCATATCAATCAAATTGTCACAATAACTTGTCTTTTAGGTCTTGTATTATTTACTGTTCTTGGCGGGATTCGTAGGCTTAGCCAAATGTGCAGTTTTGTTATGCCACTATTTATTATTTCGTACGTTGGTATGTGTTTATACATAATTATTTACAATGCATCAGAAATTCCTTTCGTTTTGAAAACGGTTTTTCATTCAGCATTTTCTGGACATGCCGCAGTTGGTGGCTTTGCGGGAAGTACAGCTATATTAGCAGCGCAACAAGGCATATCTCGTTCAGTTTATTCCGGAGATATTGGTATTGGATACGATTCCATCATTCAAGCAGAAACACGTGCGATCTTACCGCAACAACAAGCTAGACTTGGTATTTTTTCACTTTTAACGGACGCCATTGTTTGTACATTAAGCATATTTGTCGTACTTATCACAAATGTTTGGACAATAAAAGTACCTCCGGACCAGTATATAGCAAGGGCTTTGGCCATGTATTTCAAAAACGCAGATTTGTTTATGGCTGTTTTTATTTTTTTAGCTGGATTTACAACAATAGTTGCTTACTTATCAGTTGGAATAAAATCAGCTTTCTTTTTAAATGGTATACGCGGTAAGGTACTTTACCTTTCGTATGCCATTTTTGCTTTTGTGTTTTTTTCGTTTTTTGACCAAGAAAAGGCACTATTGGTCATGAGTATTTCCGCAGGTATGCTCATCGTATTCAATATTATTGGAATATTGAAACTACTTAAATTTATTAAATTTCGATAATGGCTAAAAATCGTATCTTTATCGCTAACTTCGCCTAAAAAATAAAAAAGAAGTCTAATAACTGCCGTCCACATTTTGGATTGAAAGGGATGACTCCTGTGGCGTATATTGAAACAGTTTTGGGACTGGGAAACAGTCTCATATGTTATGAACTTATCAACTTATACAAAATATTGACAATTGAGAATATAGTAGTGTATACTCCTTTGTATCGAGATACATACACAATACTAGATGATTGGAATAATTATTGTTTCCCATGGGAAATTAGGACAGGGTCTAATAGAAAGCGCGGAAATAATTTTAGGGCGCAAGAAAAATATTGTTGCGTTGCCTTTATCTGGTGAAACGGAACTTATCGAACAAATGAGAAACAAATTGGTCGAAGAAATAGATAAGATAGATGAGGGTCAGGGTGTAGTGCTATTAACAGATTTATTTGGTGGTACACCGTGTAATTTATCATTATCGATCTTAGGCGTGCGTAGAATTGAAATAATCGCTGGTGTAAATTTACCTATTGTACTAAAGCTACTAACAGTCAGAGATAGCTATCCAAATATCGATTTGAATGATGCGTGCATTTTGGCAGAAAAATCCGGGAAAAAGCAAATATCGATAGCGTCACATTTAATTGCGAGTTAAATATCAACAACGAAGGACATGGCAACAACAGTAGATCACTTTACAGTAACACATCCTCTTGGCATGCACGCTAGAGTGTGCGCTAGGTGGATAAAGATTATTCAAAAAATTAGACCAGCGAATTTGCCACAACAAGATGAATGGGCTTGGATAGCATACAAAGGGAGTAAAATATCTGCTGAGTCTTTATTTAAATTACTTGAGGCTAGAATTCCTTATGGAGCTAAATTCGATCTTGTTTTAGATGAAAATTGTTTATATGATGCTCAAGTCAAGGCTGATTTAGCTTTTGTGATAAGCGTTCAGTCGTTTGATCGTCGTATGTGATTTATGGTGAAGAATAATGGCATTAAAAATAGCAATTAATGGATTCGGACGTATCGGTCGTATGGTGTTGCGAGCGCTTTACGAGAGAAGTATTCAGAAATTCAAAAATTTGCCAGACATACAAGGTGCAATACAGGTAGTAGCTATAAATGATTTAGCACCTGTTGAAGCAAATGTTCATTTGTTCAAATACGATTCCGTGCATGGAACGTTTTTGCATTCTGTAGAGCTAGAAACAGAGAATGCTAACGAGCTACATCAATCGTGCAAGGGCACAATGGATATTGGCGATGGCAGGATTATACTATTACAAGAACCGTGTCCAGAAAACATTCCATGGAGCGATTTAGATATCGATATTGTCTTTGAATGTTCCGGAAGGTTCACATCTAGAGAACAAGCTAGCAAGCATTTAGCTGGCGGTGCGAAGAAAGTCTTAATTTCTGCTCCTGGTGAAAATGCTGATATTACTGTTGTTTACGGTGTTAACCACAAATCGATAATGCCTTCGCATATAATTATCTCGAACGCGTCATGCACAACAAACTGTCTTGCTCCTGTGGCGAACGTGCTTAATAACACGGTCGGGCTTGAATGTGGGCACATGACGACGATACATTCATACACAGGGGATCAGCGTTTACTTGATACAGTTCATAAAGATTTTCGTCGTGCACGATCAGCAGCAGTTTCCATGATTCCTACGTCAACTGGTGCTGCTAAGGCAGTTGGTTCTGTTTTGCCTGAATTAGCAGGGCGCTTGGATGGCGTAGCTATTAGAGTGCCGTCACCTAATGTATCTGCAATAGATTTGACGTTTATTGCGTCAAAGTCTACAAATGCTAAAGAGTTAAACGAAGCGCTAGAATCTGCATCAAAAAATGAACTAATTGGTATTTTGGATGTGTGCAATGAACCTTTGGTATCTGTTGATTTTAATCACAACACCAATAGCGCAACTGTAGATTTACTACAAACGAAAGTTGTTGACGGCAGATTATGCCGTGTGTTCGCTTGGTACGATAATGAATGGGGTTTTGCTAATCGGATGATTGATGTTGCTGTTTATCTTAAAAACACAGAAAAAGGGACGTTCTTAAGTTGGATTTAGCGGCATATTGCAAAATTTAAAAAGCAGTCGTAACATTGATAGTATTCTCTTAGTGGGACATGGCCAAGCGGTAAGGCAACGGTTTTTGGTACCGTTATTCCTAGGTTCGAATCCTAGTGTCCCAGCCAGCCACATTACTTATAAATTTCTTTTAGGCACGTTATCTATGTAAGTTAATAATGCTAGTACGTTTGTCTATAACAATATATTTGAAAAAATAAATTGAGTTCAGTCAATACTTGTGTAATAATAAATATATTCTTGGTACTACTTTACTTATTCTTTTGATCAAGCTACTAGCACAGGCATCACTTGTCCTAGATAAAATAAAAAGAATTTTGTTCCCGCCAGCTTGTGCATTTTGTGGCGTCGCTACAGAAGAATATTATTCGTTATGCACAAATTGTTGGTTTTCGGTGAAATTCATAAGAAGAAATGCTTGTCAAAGTTGTGGTTCCATAGTTCAAAAAAACACTAGAGATACTTTTACTACAATTGCGACTCAATACTGCTCTGATTGTATAGATTCCGGCATAGAACTTATACCGAGACAAGTAATAGCCTCAATAGTTTACGATGACTTTTCAAAAAAATTTATTTTACGCATGAAAAATAAAAACGATCCTAGTCTAGCTTTAGTTTTTGCAAAGTTTTTTTATGAGCATGATTTTGATGATTTGGATTATATTGTTCCTGTTCCATCACATCCGTTTCGTTTGTGGCAACGTACATATAATCAAGCAGCTCTTTTGGCCCTGAGCCTCAAACATTGGTTTCCGAAATGTCCTGACGTACGATTGTATATATTAAAACGTATTCGTTATACGCCAAAGCAAAAATGGAAAAACGCTATAGAACGGGAGAAAAATGTAGAAAATAGTATAATTGTGCCAAGCTCAATGAAAAAATATGTAAAAGGTAGACGGATCGCAATCATAGATGATGTTGTAGCGTCTCAATCAACTTTGTTGGAGTGCAAGAAGGCATTAAAAAATGCCGGTGCTATTGAAGTTAGATGTATAGCGCTTGCACAAGCTAGTGTGAGTGACGTTGCTTGAGTTAAGGTATCGTAGAAAATCGCAAAAATATATGAAAACACCATGCTGGAATCACGCAATATAGTACAAAAAAGTTGACCATAGTCATATCTTCTGATTAATATGCAGAAAAGGGTGTTTTGTTATTGGTTATTAAGACATGAACAAGAGTGAGCTAGTTTGTAGCGTAAGTGAGAAGAGCGGATTATCTAAGGTCGACGCAGAGAGCGCAATTGATGCAGTAATCGAGTCGATTACAGAGACGCTAAAGCACAATGATGAGGTACGGTTAGTTGGATTCGGTTCTTTTGTGTGCGTTGATAAGCCCGCAACAGAAGGACGTAATCCGAGAACTGGTGAAAAGATTCATATTCCAGCGCATCGATCTCCGAAGTTTAGACCTGGGAAATCTTTAAAAGAAGCAGTCGGGTAGTAGAGTTTTGTTTGCTTTGCTTCTTGTTGCATTGTGCGTTTTCGTGTGTTAGTAGTATTTGTGTAGTTTTGTTGAGGTTGGGCGATTGGCTCAGTGGTAGAGCATCTCGTTTACACCGAGGTGGTCGGCGGTTCGATCCCGTCATCGCCCACCACTGAAATTTCAGTAAAATTACTTCCGTCTACAGTTGGATGCTAAATCTTTTTTGTAGTAGTGTGGGAATTGGCGCCGAAGCTTAAGAATCCCAGAAGTGTGTGGAATTTGAATTTTTAGGAGAGTAACACAGAAAACTCTCCGATTTTTCTGGAGATGTAGACAAACATGAGCCGGGTGCGATCTACAAAAATATTTACATTTGAGCATGCAAACTTCTAAAAAGGGCCTGTTGCGAACGCAGTAAACCTCGGCCAAATAATTTGATAGAATGCGCAGGCGTTGTATAACTCTTGTGCAAAAATGAGCAGAATGACTTTTCTCGCCTAAAATCGCCGATGCAAGTTGTGGATCAAAGTTAGAGTTAATGCGCCTAGGTTGCGGGCGAATCCAACAGACAGATCACAGCCATCGGAGCACAATCACCATAGCGAAACCCAGCTTTAACTATCCGACAATACCCACCTGCTCTATCTTTAAAGCGCACAGCGACCGAATCGATCAATTTATTCGCGATCTCTTCATCACCCAAGCGAGCAATCGCCAAACGCCGTATATGAACTCTCCACGCGGCGGAATCTTCTAGATGATATCGTTTGCCCAATGTTATAGTCTTTTCTACGATTGGACGTATTTCCTTCGCTTTAGGTAATGTTGTTTGAATACGCTCCTCGCGTAACAACGCACAGACCATATTTTTAAACATAGACTTTCTATGTTTAGATGTTCGATTCAATAACCGATGCGCTTTTCTATGCCTCATCAAACCACCTCAACCCACCAAGCCACAATCGACCTCACCCGACATAAGGATCGTCAACACACTTGGATAAATCCTCAATATTTACTGGAGGCCAATTAGGTACGACCATACCGAAACCAAGCCCCATTTGTGCCAAAACTTCCTTAATTTCGTTCAAAGATTTGCGTCCGAAGTTTGGAGTTTTCAACATTTCACCTTCAGTTTTCTGTACCAAATCACCTATATACGAAATATTTTCACTTTTAAGACAATTGGCCGACCGCACAGACAACTCAAGATCCTCAACTTTTCTAAGAAGATTTTTATTAAACGGCAGGGACTCTTTATCAGCATTCGAACCAATAAAGCTCGGGTCATCAAAATTAACAAACTGCTGCATTTGATCGATTAAAATCCTTGCCGCACAACCAACCGCATCATCAGGCTTTATCGAACCATCTGTAACAACCTTCATAGTCAGCTTATCATAGTCAGTGCGCTGCCCTACCCTTGTGGCATCGACCTTGAACATCACTCTTTTTACTGGTGAAAACAACGCATCAATAGGAATCACACCTAACGTTCGAACACTATCAGGATCATACACCGCTGGAACAAAGCCTTTCCCAGACTCGATTGTAAGTTCTAGACTCAACGATGCCCCATCCCCTAAAGTGCAAATTACAGCATCTGGATCCAATATCTCAACCCCGCCAACCAACTCCAAATCTGCAGCAGTAACTACTTTGGGCCCTTTCGCTGACAAGCGCACTTTTTTCGATATATCCGACAAAAGTTTCACGCCGATAGACTTAATATTTAGTATTATATCCGTAACATCTTCAAGAACACCAGGCACTGAAGAAAATTCGTGCAAAACGCCATCAATCTTAACAGCAACAATTGCCGAGCCCTGAAGCGATGACAGCAAGACTCGGCGCAAGGCATTACCCAACGTTGTTCCAAAGCCACGTTCCAGAGGTTCAGCGACAATCACCGCATCCCGCATAGTCGAATCCATATACTGGACGTCCAAGTTTCCAGGTTTAATCAACGATCGCCAAATTTTTTCTAGCACACGACGACTCCCTTACTTCCAAAAAAAGAAACAGCATAAAAACTGAATCAAACTCGCCTCTGTTTCGGAGGCCGACACCCATTATGTGGGATCGGCGTAGTGTCCGCAACCGACGTAATGTTAAACCCAAACGACTGCAACGCCCGCAGCGCAGTCTCCCGTCCGGCCCCAGGCCCACGAACAACCACACGAACAGTTTTCACCCCGTGTTCGGCAGCCTTCTTGGCAGCCAACTCCGAGGCAATCTGTGCAGCATACGGTGTCGACTTCCTAGACCCTTTAAACCCAACCATCCCTGACGAAACTGCCGCGATTGCGTTGCCGAATTCGTCAGCGATAGTAATCATTGTGTTATTAAACGTTGAACTAATGTACGCAACAGCGTTCACGACATTTTTCCTGTCTTTTTTCTTCAACCTTACAGCGCTACCAGCTACCATACATCACCAACAACAATGCGTAAATTATACCTTAGCTATCTTCTTACCAGCAATCGGGATCGCCTTTCCCTTTCGAGTGCGTGCATTCGTATGCGTCCGCTGACCCCGGACTGGCAAGCCGCGCCGATGTCGCAACCCACGATAACAACCGAGATCAACCAACCGCTTAATATTCATCGAAACTTCTCGGCGCAAGTCCCCTTCAACTTTATAAAGCCCGCTGTCTACGACTTCTCTAACATGCAACACATCCGCATCCGTTAACTGGTGCACCCTAAGATCCGGGGAGACACCAGCTTTTTCCAAAATCTCAACTGCCTTCTTCGGACCAACACCATAAATATATCGCAGCGCGATACCAACCTTTTTTTGTGTCGGAATATTTACACCAGCTATACGGGCCAACTCTGCATCTCCTCAACAAAACATCACTTAAATACGACGTCAGACACAACGGCGAACACATTCTCGGTAGATTGCGACGCATCAACATGATAAATTTCTCCTTTTGTTGAGTAA
The DNA here is from genome assembly GCA_031279185.1 of Holosporales bacterium. Lineage (GTDB taxonomy): Bacteria > Pseudomonadota > Alphaproteobacteria > BNTO01 > BNTO01 > JAITIY01. Next base: position 18,036 of record JAITIY010000025.1, on the reverse strand, counting down.
TAGTCAACAACAGGCGCGATCTTTTCATGATAAACCTGCAATCTAGTCAAAATAGCTGCATCAGTATCATCGACCCGACGAACAAAATCAACCCCACCACACACATCGCAAACGCCACCGTTTTCTGGAAGCGCAGTCTTTTCGTTGTATACCTTTGAACAAGTCTTACAAGAGTATCGAGTCAAAAGGCGCGACGCCACAACATCATCGTCCACGTCCATACAAACAACACGAGCGCACCAATCAGCTAGCAGCCCCGACAACTTTTCGGCCTGCGACAACGTCCGCGGGAAACCATCAAAAATCACTCGACCACTGTCTGTGTTCTGCAAAAACTCGCCAACCATTGCCACCACGACCTCATCACTAACCAGACGGCCGTTGTCATAAAGAGCTTTTATCTGAACCCCAAGCTGGCTGCCTTTACTTATTTCCGCACGCAGAGCATCACCAGTTGAAAACGGCTCGAAACCATACGACCTCTGCAAGGCGAAAGCTAAAGTACCTTTCCCACAACCCGGCGCACCGAGCAAAATTACCGCGACCCGTGATCCGTCCAAACGTGCAGGTCCGTCAATAGGCGGATGCACTACGCTGACGCTATCAATGCCCTCCAAAGTCCCATACTCCATCACAAGCCTCCCTTAGACCTAACTTTACGAATCAGCCCTTCATATTGATGAGCCATCAGATGAGACTGAACCTGTGAGATAGTTTCGATAGTAACACTCACAACAATAAGAATACTGGTTCCACCCAGATAAAATGGCAACGACATTTTCGTAACGACAAACTCTGGAAGCACACAAACTGCGGCCAAGTAAACAGAGCCAACAACGGTCAAACGCGTCAACAAATAATCCACATAATCAGCAGTCTGTTGACCAGGACGTATTCCAGGGATATAACTACCAGACTTTCGTAAATTGTCCGCGGTCTCTTTTGGATCAAACATCAGAGCAGTGTAAAAATACGCAAAATAGATGATCAAAATTACAGTGCTGATCATATAAGGTAACCGGTCCCTAGCGAATAGATTCGAAGCGACTCGCAGCCAAGAATTTTCGGACATACTAATAAACGTCAAAATCGTAGCAGGGAACATTATCAATGAAGACGCAAAGATAGGCGGCATAACACCAGCGCTGTTTATTTTCAAAGGCAAGTGTGTATTCTGAGCAACGGCGGGCCCCCCCCTCGTAACCTGCCGCTTTGGATATTGAATCGGAACATGCCGTTGCGAACTTTCCATATGAACGACAAAATATAAAACGCCAATAATCCCGAGGAAAATTAACAAAATCACAGGATAACTCAAAGATTGTTGCCGCCCCAAAGCCAAAGTGCGAAATATCGCAGAAGGCAAATTAGCCACGATTCCAGCATATATAATGACAGAAGTACCGTTCCCGAGACCACGAGAGGTTATTTGATCACCGACCCAAACCAGAAACATCGTACTTCCAGTCAAAGTCAACACGGTCATTAAGCGAAAGAAAAACCCAGGAATAGTTACCGCCGGGCCCCCACTACCACTTAAGTGTTCCAACCCTGCAGCAATGCCAAAAGCCTGCACGGCAGCCATCATAATAGTACCATAACGAGTATACAGCCCCAGTTTCTTCCGCCCGACTTCCCCCTCTTTCTTCAAGGCTTCAAATGTAGGAAACACCGACGTCATAAGCTGGACGACGATACTAGATGAAATATATGGGACAATACCGAGAGCGAACATAGTCATTCTGCCAACAGCACCGCCAGAAAACGTATCAATGAGGCCAATTATACCACCGGCATTTTGTTTAAGGAACTCCGCGATAACTTGAGGATTAATCCCAGGCAAAGGGACATAAGTACCCAACCGGCAAATAATCAAGGCCAACAGCGTAAACAAAATTCTCTTTTGAAGGTCCTTTGCTTTCCGAAAAACACCAACCGAAACACTTGATGCGAATTGTTCCATTCCAGACGCCATCAAACACGCTCCCGTTCAGCCATACTTTTAACTATAGAAATTGTACCACCATTGCCGTTAACAACCCGTCGAGCACCCGCAGTAGCCCTGTCCACAAAAAAATGCAAAGGGACAGTCAATTCGCCACCGGCGATCAACGAAATGCCGCGACAACTTTTAGAGACCATACCATGATTTTTCAAGAATACCAAATCCACAGTCCCGCCATCCTTCAAAACATTTTGAGAAATCAAACGATCCAATTTACGAAAATTCAATTCACAGAAAGAGTTAACACGACCTTTAAAACCACGCTTCGGTAAACGCCGATAAATCGGCATCTGCCCCCCCTCGAATCCGTTCAGTGATACGCCCGAACGCGCGGTTTGCCCTTTTCCACCGCGGCCAGAAGTCTTACCTAGACCGGAACCAATCCCTCTTCCAACAACCTTACGCGGTTGTGTTGCCCCGGCATTATCGCGAACAGTATTAAGTTTAAAAGACACAAACCCCTCTTTCACCAAATTAATTACGTCACTTTAACCAAATGACGCAACCGTTCTACCAACTTCAACACGGCAGGAATCTTCGGCAACATGCACGTTTGTCCAAGCTGGCCAACACCAAGCGACCGTAGCTGCACTCGCTGAATTTTAGGTAAACGAATACAGCTCCGATATTGCTCAACAGTAACTGAGTTCTCCACTGTCAACTTCGGCCAACGACCCTGTCCACTTTTATGCGACGCCAACCACCGACTTTTAGAGGTACAGTGCCCGGGTTTTTCCCCACAAGGAGCATCACCACAAACGCCATCAATACGATCAGTCGTCATGTCCCACCTCACCAGCAACAACGTCAACTGAAATACCAGTCACATCTGCAGCATTTTGCTTCTGTGTCTGATGACAATCACGTCGTCGAACAACATCCTCCAAACGTTTTCCCAATCTAGCGGCAACAGATTTTGGAGATACTATCTGCGTAAGAGCATGAAACGTCGACCGAACGACACTATGATAATTCGAACTACCAAGTGATTTTGCAACGACGTCCTGCACGCCAAGCGCTTCAAAAATAGCACGCATCGGACCCCCAGCGATTACACCAGTGCCAACGGCGGCGCTGCGAATCAAAACCCGGCCAGCACCGACCCCATCGGTCACATCATGATGCAAAGTCCGCCCCTCGCGTAACGGAACGCGGATCATGCATTTTTTAGCCTTATCCGACGCCTTTCGTACCGCTTCCGGGACCTCTCGAGCTTTACCGCATCCATATCCAACCTGTCCACGACCGTCACCGACAACAACCAACGCAGAAAAGCGCAGCGTTTTGCCGCCTTTAACCACCTTTGTCACACGGCGGACATTGATCAATTTTTCTATTATTTGAGACTGTGTGTCCCTACTTCTATGATCCGCCGAACCCCGTGCCATAACAATCCTTAAAAAACCAAACCATTATCCCTGGCGCTATCGGCCAAAGCCTTTACACGTCCATGATACAAAAAACCTGACCGGTCGAAAACAATTTTCGTAATGTTTTTCTCGACAGCACGTTTTGCCAACAAAGCGCCGACCAACGCAGCACCCACTTTATTACCGCCATTCTTCGCGGCAGCACAGTCTTTACAAAGTGTCGAAACCGATAGCAAAGTTTTGCCACAACTATCATCAACAACTTGAGCATAAATATTACGATTCGTCCTATGGACACAAAGACGCAGCCGCCTACCGCTCCCAATCTCCCGGATCTTTGTACGTTGCCGAGCCTTACGCCGCAAGCGCAATTCCAATGAAGACATCATCTTACTTTTTCTTCCCTTCTTTTCTGCGAACAAATTCTTTTTCGCGAATTACACCTTTACCATTATACGGTTCCGGTCTGCGATACGACCGCAACAACGCGGCAATCATCCCAACTTTTTGTTTAGAATGCGCAGTGATGGCAATAGACGTCGGTTTATCACAACGAATAGAAACACCGACAGGAATATTATACTCAATACTATGACTGAAACCCAATTGCATCACTAACTTTGTGTCAGAAACAAGAGCTTTATACCCAACTCCGACTAGGTCCAGATTAACAGTAAAGCCAGAAGCAACACCAGCGACAATATTGGAAAAATTTCTTTGGACGGTTCCCCACATAGCGCGTGCGAGTGAAGTATCGTTACAAGGTGCAATCTTATAACCACGCGCAGTCTGTTCCACCGTAATATAATCAGGAACGATCAACGAATCCTTGCCAAACGGTCCCTCAAAACGAAAGAGGGAACCATCACGGACAACAGTAACAACACTAGGAACAATAATTTCGCGTGACCCAACTCTAGACATTTTACCAATAACCAACAATCAAAAAACAGAACACAACACCTCACCGCCGACCGCCCACTCACGAGCATTGGCATCAGAAATAACGCCTTTGGACGTAGACAATATATTAATTCCAAGCCCGTTATGTACAGGCCGTAAACTCTTTACAGAAGAATAGACACGCCGCCCAGGCTTCGACACACGAGCAATCGACTTGATGACCCCGGCGCCGTCAACATACTTCAGAATCACACGGAATACACCATCAACACTAACACCAGGTTCCTTCGAATACCCAGTCAAGTACCCTTCATCGACCAAAACGTCCAACACCGCGCCACGCATTTTCGAAGCCGGCACATCAATACTAACCTTACGAGCCTTCAGGCCATTTCTAATTCGAGTCAACAAATCTCCAATCGGATCAGTAATCATAAAACACCAAACACTCTTACCAACTTGCTTTCGTCACGCCGGGCAAAAACCCACTCAACGCATATTCTCGTAGAGCGATTCGCGACATTCGAAATTTCCTATAAACCCCGCGAGCACGCCCTGTAATTTCACAACGATTCCGATACCGAACCGGAGAAGCATTTCGCGGAAGCTCCGACAATTTCTGAACAGCCTTCATCCGATCAGCAAATTCCGTCTGCTTATTCATAATCAAGCATTTCAACGACGCACGAGTTTTTGCGCCAGATAAGATCAAACGCTTACGCCTTTTATTATTTTCGATAGAACTCAATTTTGCCATGTAACATCTACCTCACAATCGGCAAGTTAATCGCCTGTAACAAAGCCAACGCCGCATTATCATTAACGGCATTAGTACAAATTGTCACATCAAGACCGCGCACTTTGTCGATTTTGTCATAATTAATTTCCGGGAAAATAATCTGCTCCTTTATGCCAAGAGAATAATTCCCATGCCCATCAAAACTTTTCTTCGAAAACCCATGAAAATCCCTTACACGCGGCAACGCGATGTTTATAAGACGATCCAAAAATTCGAACATGCGTTCTCTTCGCAAAGTGACCTTTGCCCCAATACTCATCCCAGCACGCACTTTAAATGCTGCAATAGATTTTTTTGCAACAGTGGGCACAGCCTTTTGACCAGCGATCAAGCTAAGTTCCGTTACAGCTAATCCAAGCAATTTGTTGTCGCCAACAGAATCACCAACGCCCATATTAAGAACAACTTTAATCAACCGCGGAACAGCCAAAGGGTTCGTCAAGTTCAACTGCTCCATCAAGGAAGCTCGAATCTGTGCGTCAAATCTCTCTTTCAAACTATTCTTCACGAACCACTCTCTACAACACCAGGCCCAAAACCAAACAATCAGCGCGCACCAACAACAGTATCAGTCCCCTTAAAAAAACGTTTCTTCTCTCCACTAGCATCAATACGATATTCTACTCGACCCGGCGCATTCGTCGTCGGGTCAAAAACAGCAACATTCGACACATGAATCGACAACGTGCGTAAGACCTTTCCCTCCAAACATTGTGCATTCGGTCGTATATGCCGCATGACAGTCCGAACCCCAGTCACAATAACACGCCCTTCCTGCAGTAAGACCCGCTCGACAGCGCCACGTGATCCTTTAGACTGACCAGTCATCACCTCAACTAAATCGCCACGTTTTACCTTAAATTTCGGCTGCGTCATAATACCTCCGGGGCCAGAGAAACAATCTTCAAATGTCCACAGGCCTGCAGTTCACGCAATACAGGGCCAAAAACGCGTGTTCCGATCGGCTCGCCCTGCTTATTCAGTAACACGGCAGCGTTCGAATCAAACGCAACCAACGACCCGTCCGGCCGCCGAACAGGCTGCCTAGTCCGTACAACGACAGCTTTTGTCACTTCACCAGCAGAAACTTTCCCAGTAGGGACCGCCGCTTTAACAGACACAACTACAATATCGCCGACTGACGCGTATCGCCGCCTTGAGCCCCCCAGCACCTTTATGCACATCACTTCTTTTGCGCCGGAATTATCCGCGACTGACAATCTAGTTTGAACCTGAATCATACGTCAACATCAAACCCCGCTACCCACAACGACCCACTTTTTCCGTTTCGAAATCGGTGGAGATTCCAATATACTTACACGGTCCCCAACTTTATACAAATTCTCAGCGTCATGAGCGTGATACTTCTCGTGCCGCCGAATACGCTTACCATAAAGCCGATGAACCATAAACCGCTCTACACGAACGACAACCGTTTTGTCACTTTTATCACTAACAACAACACCAGTCAACAACCTCCGCGGCATATTACCTATATCCCCTTCTTGATTTGACACAACCGCGTCTTAGCTCTAGCGACATCCCGCCGTGCGGCACGAAGCAGATGGCCGGGCACTTTCTCGCCGAACGAGCCTTTCATAACCAAATCAAGCCTCTTTTTCTTACATTCAGCCACGACCCCGTACAACTCGGCAACGCTTTTATCTTTCAATGTTACAAACAACATCTGCCCTCACCAATCACAAACCAATCCGAGACACAAATTTCGTATCCACCGGCAACTTTGCAGCAGCCAAGGCGAACGCCTCACGTGCAACAGACTCAGAAACTCCATTCAACTCAAACAGCACCCGGCCGGGACGAACACGACAAACCCAAAACTCCGGCGAACCTTTACCACGTCCCATTCTGACTTCAGCAGGCTTCTTCGAGACAGGTACATCAGGGAACACGCGAATCCACAGCTTCCCAGCACGACGGATATGACGAGTTATAGTGCGGCGAGCTGATTCTATTTGTCGGGCAGTAATCCTAATAGGCCCCATCGACTTCAACCCAAAATCACCGAATGCGACCGAAAACCCTGAACGAGCAAGGCCATGAATGCGACCTTTAAACGCTTTTCTAAACTTTGTTTTTTTCGGAGCCAGCATAACACAACCTTAATACCAACACTCAAACATTCGCGCCGACTTTCTCGCGGCCAACAACACTCTTTTGATCACCTGAATAAACCCAAACTTTCACGCCACAAGTCCCATACGTTGTTTTGGCGACCCCCACACCGAAATCGACCAAAGACTTCAAAGTATGTAAAGGTACCCTACCCTCTCGAAACCACTCCACACGAGCAATTTCAGCACCGCCTAATCGACCGGAGCAATTCACGCGAATACCAAGCGCGCCCAGCTTCATAGCCGTTTGCATAGACCGTTTCATAGCGCGACGAAAAGACACCCGCCGTTCTAACTGTCGAGCAATATTATCAGCCACCAGCTTTGCGTCAACCTCTGGCTTCCGGACTTCGACGATATTAATTGAAACATCAGAGTTTATCATTTTACACAAACTAGATTTCAGTTTATCTATATCTGAACCTTTCTTGCCGATCAAAACCCCCGGCCGAGCAGCATGAATATAAATAAAAACCCTTTTCTCGAGACGTTCAATCACCACACGGGACACCTCCGCCGCCGCGAGCGTTGTCATAATATACCGTCTAATTTTGATATCTTCGTGTAAAAAATTAGCATAGTCAGTATCGCTTACCCAGCGAGAGTCCCACGACCTATTTATTCCAAGCCGCAGACAAATCGGATTAACCTTCTGGCCCATACCTACTCCTTACGCTCAGCAACAGTTATCGATAAACGACTAAATCGTTTGCGAATACTAGAGCTTCTGCCCTTCGCTCGCGCATGAAAACGTTTTATCACGATACCGGCCCCGACACACGATTCTTTCACGTACAACAAAGACGGATCCATTCCGTGATTATTTTCAGCATTCGACACAGCCGAATACAGCGCTTTATATACATCTCTAGCGCTACGTTTTTTACAAAATTTCAAATAAGTAAGAGCAGCCTTAGTATCCATTTGGCGGATAACTGTAGCGACCAAGTTCAATTTCTGAGGCGACACCCGAATTGACGACAACACAGCCCTGCTCTCACCGTCAAGTATACCCATTATTTCCTCGACCCCTTATCCTTCGTGTGCCCGTGATACGTACGAGTCGGTGAAAATTCTCCAAGCTTATGCCCGACCATATTCTCAGTCACGAAAACCGGAACAAATTTACGACCGTTATGTACACCGAAGGTCACGCCAACAAACTGTGGAATAATTGTAGACCGCCGCGACCAAGTTTTAATCACGTCATGACGACCAGCGCCTAAAACAGCCTCAGCTTTTTTCAACAAATAACCGTCAAAAAATGGACCCTTCCAAACAGATCTAGCCACCAACACACCTCGAACGCCAAAACGACAATACACCGAACGAACAACTGTAGCAATTATTACACGAATACGAATAAAATGTAAAATCAAAAACCAATCATTTCCCACGAGACACAATCCACCTATCAGTACGCTTATTCCGTCGAGTCTTATACCCCTTAGTACAGATCCCCCACGGTGTGCACGGATGACGGCCACCATTTGTACGTCCGCCATGAGGATGGTCGACAGGGTTCATAGAGATACCGCGTGTTTGCGGTCGAATTCCACGCCACCGGCATCGTCCCGCTTTCGCATCATTTCTATTTTGATTATCCGAATTAGATACAACACCAATAGTAGCACGACATTCACCAACAACAATCCGGACGACCCCTGACGGCGAACGAAGCAGCACATATGGCCCATCACGCCCCATAATCTGAGAACTAGCACCAGCTGACTTAGCAAGCTGACCGCCGCGTCCTACTTTCAATTCCACATTATGAACAACACTACCAATAGGAATATTCTTCAACTTCATGCAATTGCCAGGCACGACATCAACTCTATCTCCAGAAAGCAAACGTTGACCGACGACGATCTTACTTGGAGCCAAAATGTAACGATACTCCCCATCGTCGTAACGCACCAACGCTATAAACGCCGTACGATTAGGATCATACTCGACCCGTTCCACCGTACATGCCGAGTCATCTTTATCCCGTAAAAAATCAACGACACGATAAAGCCGCTTATGCCGCCCCCCACGATGCCGACTAGTTATCCGTCCTAGATTATTCCGCCCACTCGTACGACTCAAGCCGTAAACCAAACTTCGATGCGGTCCACCAGACCAAAGTTCTGACCTATCAATATTAACAAGCTGCCGCGCAGACGACGTAATTGGATTATACTGTTTTAAAGTCACGACGAACCTCCAGGCATCACCGACGAGATGCTATAACCATCAGCCAACACCACCATCGCATGTTTAACATCGCCACGTCTTGCCCGATGGCCGCGGAATACTTTGTTCTTCCCTTTGCGAATCAACGTGTTAACAGAGACGACTTTCACGCCGAAAATACGCTCAACAGCATTCTTTATAGCAGGCTTACGCGCATGTATATCCACGGCAAAACAATACTGCCGAGCCTCACCGCGCATCATAATTTTTTCGCTAACGAGAGGACATTTCAATACATCAAAATCAGTAAGGACAACCTTCTCTACAGAATTATCAGACATGCAACCTCCGTACTACAGATTCCAGCGCAGAGACGGACATAATCAAATAATCTTTTCGCAATACATCATAGACGTTAACACCAATCTGAGCTATAGCATCAAAACTATCAGCAGACCGTACGGACTTTAACAAATTATCCCCAACAGTATCGTCAACGAGCAAAGCGGAGCCAACACCATTCTTTTCGAAAACAGATATAAATTTTTTGGTATTCGGCTGTTCCAAGGCAAAATCCCGAAGGACAACGAATTCACCACTCCGAACCTTATCGACAATAGCCATTCGCAAACCAAGTCTACGAACTTTCTTCTGCAATCCATACTCATAAGATCTAGTAGTCGGCCCAAAAACAATGCCACCGCCGCGGAACTGGGTGCCACGGCGCGAACCGTGTCTTGCACCCCCGCTTCCTTTTTGTTTGACGATCTTTTTGCCAGAACCGCTCACCTGACTAATTGTCTTAGTCTGATGAGTTCCCGCTCTCCGTTTTGCTAACTGCCACCGAACAACACGCCCGATTATATCGGCCCGCGGCTCAACGGCAAAGAACGCGTCGCTCACCTCAAATTCCCCACACAAATTATACGTCAAATCTAAGACATCGAACTTCATAGCACTACCTCGCCGCCAACTTTTACAGACGCAGCCTTTATCGCATCGCGGACAAACACAATACCGTTCTTCGGGCCAGGCACACTTCCACGTAAGAACAACAACCCACGAGCATTATCAATCCCATGCACGGTCAAATTCAAAGTAGTAACCTTTACATTACCGAGGTGCCCCGCCATTCTCTTATTTTTAAATATCCGGCCAGGTTTAGTCCTATTTCCGACGGACCCATGACTTCTATGAGAGAGAGAGACACCATGCGTAGCACGCAGGCCCCCAAAACCATGTCGTTTTATCACACCAGCAAAGCCTTTCCCAATCGAGATCCCAGTAACATCGACCAACTGACCACTCGAAAAATGATCTACACGAATCAACGTGCCGACATCAAGCAAACCATCAGAAGTCACCCGAAATTCCTTCATCATCGCACGAGGTTCAAGATCTTTAGATGAATAAATGCAACGAACAGCACGAGACAGTTTACTCACGCGGGTTTGCCCAGCACCGAGTTTAACGGCGTCATAACCGTCACGCGACATCGTTTTTTGTTCCAATACGACGCACTCATCTACTTGCAGGACGGTCACCGGCACACTGACTCCGTCTGCTGAGAAAATTCTGGTCATTCCTATTTTTTTTGCAACAACACCAGTTCTCATAAAAACGACCTATAATTTTATTTTAACGCCGACACCGGCCGCGAGTTCAAGATTCATCAAAGCATCAACAGTTTGTGGCAACCAATCCACTATATCAATAACGCGCTTGTGCGTTCTAATTTCGAATTGATCTCTAGACTTTTTGTCCACATGAGGCGACCTATTAACCGTGAAACGCTCACACCTAGTCGGAACAGGGATCGGGCCGAACACCTTTGCACCAGAACGACGCACCGTGCCAACAATTTCCTTCACAGATTGATCCAACAACCTATGATCGTATGCGTTCAATTTTATTCGTATATATCGCCCAGACATAGCTACAGCCACCCAACTACCGTTACTTCAAAACCTTAGAAACAACACCCGCTCCAACAGTATGGCCACCTTCTCTAATGGCGAAGCGTAGGCCTTCATCCATAGCGATCGGCGAAAGCAGTTCAACGTTCATACGAACATTATCACCAGGCATCACCATGTCAACGCCAGCAGGCAATGTCACAGTCCCGGTAACATCTGTAGTTCTAAAATAGAACTGAGGACGATAATTCGTGAAAAATGGAGTATGGCGACCGCCTTCCTCCTTTGTCAAAACATAAACCTCCGCCTCAAACTGCACATGCGGAGTTATCGAACCTGGTTTAGCCAGCACTTGGCCGCGCTCGACTTCTTCTTTCTTAGTGCCTCGCAACAACATACCTACGTTATCACCAGCATCGCCTTGATCCAGCATTTTCCGGAACATCTCGATACCTGTCACAACTGTCTTTGCCGTAGGAGAAAAGCCAACTATCTCCACTTCCTCGCCAACCTTTATAACGCCAGCTTCGATACGACCAGTAACAACCGTACCACGACCAGAAATAGAAAACACATCCTCGATAGGCATCAAAAACGGCTTATCTTTTGGCCGTTCCGGCTGTGGAATATACGCGTCAATCTCGGCCATCAACGTCAGAACTGCGTCACGCCCCAAAACAGTATTGCTATCATCCAAAGCACAAACGGCAGAACCACGCACAACAGGGACCTTATCACCCGGGAAACCATAAGAAGACAACAGTTCCCGAACCTCCAGCTCCACCAACTCAACCAACTCTGGATCATCGACCATATCCATTTTATTCATGAATACAACCAACGCTGGTACACCAACCTGCCGCGCCAACAAAATATGTTCACGCGTCTGAGGCATAGCTCCATCAGCGGCAGAAACAACCAATATCGCGCCATCCATCTGAGCAGCGCCAGTTATCATATTCTTAACGTAGTCAGCATGCCCCGGACAATCAACATGAGCATAATGACGGTTATCAGTCTCATACTCCACATGCGCGGTAGTTATCGTGATACCACGTGCTTTTTCTTCAGGAGCCTTGTCGATTTCATCATAAGCCGTAAAGTTTGCTTGCCCACGTTCCGATAAAACTTTTGTAATCGCTGCGGTTAACGACGTTTTGCCATGGTCCACATGGCCAATCGTTCCTATATTACAATGAGGCTTATTCCTTTCAAACTTAGCCTTTGACATTACGCACTCCTTCCAAATTGATACAGAATCAAACTTTATAAAACTAACACATCTTTCCCTTAATTTCTTCAGCTATTTGCGGCGGGACCTGTTCATAACGTGCAAACTCCATACTAAACTGCGCACGACCTTGAGACATCGACCTCAATGTATTAACATACCCAAACATATTTGACAATGGCACTGCCGCACAAATCACCCGTGCATTACCACGTTGGTCCATCCCTGTCACTTGCCCTCTCCTACTGTTCAAATCGCCAATAACATCACCCATATAATCCTCAGGTGTGACGACTTCAACACGCATAATCGGCTCAAGCAACCGCGGCGTGCACTTCACAATGCCCTCCCGAAAAGCGGCACGTGCTGCGATCTCAAAAGCCAAAACACTAGAATCGACATCATGGTACGCACCATCGACCAGCACAGCTTTAAAATCGACCATAGGAAAACCAGCGACAACACCAGTATTCAACGCCGACAACAATCCTTTTTCTACGCCAGGAATATATTCTTTCGGAACGGAGCCACCGACAATCTTGCTTTCAAAAACAAATCCACTACCTGGATCAAGAGGCTCAAAAACAATTTTTACTCGAGCGAATTGCCCAGCCCCACCAGATTGTTTTTTATGAGTATAATCAATTTCATTCCGCCGCGTAATAGTTTCTCTATACGCAACTTGAGGAGCACCAATATTCGCATTAACAGAATATTCCCGCCGCAATATATCAACTTTTACGTCAAGATGAAGCTCGCCCATGCCCTTTATTACAGTTTGACCAGTCTCAGGATCGCTACTAATTCGGAAAGAAGGATCCTCTGCGGCCAATCTAGACAAAGCGATACCCATCTTTTCCTGGTCCGCTTTAGTCTGAGGCTCTATTGCAATCTCAATCACAGGATCCGGGAAACTTAATTTTTCAAGTACAATCGGATAGCGTTCTGCACACAAAGTATCGCCAGTCGACGTACACTTCAAACCGCACAAAGCAACAATATCACCAGCCTTCGCCACCTTGATATCTTCACGGTTGTTCGCATGCATCAACAACATTCGCCCGATCCGCTCAATTTTCCCTTTACTCGCATTCAGCATAGAGCCACCAGACTCAATAGTCCCTGAGTAAACACGAACAAACGTAATCGAACCTACGAACGGGTCGCTGGCCACCTTAAATGCTAACCCAGCAAAAGGTGCATCGTCACGCAGGTCCCGAGTCAACGGCCCGCCAGTATCCACATCAAGCCCACGAACTATTCCCAGATCCGCAGGAGACGGTAAATACTCGACTACAGCATCCAGCAACGTCTGGACACCTTTATTTTTGAACGCAGAACCACATAAAACAGGAACAAATTTACCAGCCCTAACCCCCAAACGGATGCATTTTTTTATCTGTTCGGCAGATAGCTCTTCCCCATTAAGATAAGACTCCATCACGCCATCATCCATATCTACAACAGCATCCAACAAATCGGCGTAATAACGACGCGACGAAGCAACTAAATCCGACGGGATATCCACAACCTGCATCGTAGACCCGCTATCTTCGTTCCCCCAAATAATCCCCTTTTGCGCCACAACGTCAACCACGCCGACGAAGTCCGATTCGGCACCAATAGGCAATTGCAAAACAACAGGACGACCACCAAGCCGTTCTGTAATCATGCCAACGCAACGAAAAAAATCTGCACCGACACGATCCAATTTATTCACAAAACAAATACGAGGAACATTATATTTATCAGCCTGCCGCCAGACAGTCTCCGATTGCGGTTCAACCCCAGCAACACCATCAAAAACAGCGACAGCACCATCCAAGACACGTAAACTACGTTCCACCTCAATAGTAAAATCCACATGTCCTGGAGTATCTATTATATTTATTCTATGATCTCGCCAAAAACACGTCGTAGCTGCAGAAGTAATCGTTATCCCACGTTCCTGCTCCTGCACCATCCAATCCATAGTAGCCTCGCCCTCGTGGACTTCGCCAATACGGTGTGATTTCCCGGTATAAAACAAAATGCGTTCAGTGGTAGTAGTCTTGCCAGCATCAATATGGGCCATGATGCCAATATTTCGGTATCGATCAAGAGAAACTACACGCCCTGGTTCACCCATAAAATCCCCCTACCATCGATAATGAGCAAATACTCTATTTGCTTCCGCCATCTTGTGCGTATTCTCACGTTTCTTTACAGCTTCACCCCGTTCGTTCGACGCGTCAAGAAGCTCACCTGCTACCCTATCAACCATAGTATGTTCAGGACGCTTCCGCGCTGCCGTGATAAGCCACCTGATAGACAATGCTTGAGCGCGATCGGCCCGGACCTCAACAGGGATCGGGTACGTAGCACCACCAATCCTGCGCGACCTTATTTCAACAGAAGGGCTAACCACTTCCAAAGCCTTATGAAAAACTTCGACGGCGTCTTGTCCACTTTTAGATTGAACTATATCCAACGCATGATACAATATGCGCTCAGCAGCCGATTTTTTACCGTCATACATCAAACAATTCATAAATTTAGAGACGACAATATCGCCATATTTAGAATCGACATTAACTTCCCGCTTAGCAGCAGCATGACGCCTAGACATTTAACTTCTCCCGACTACTCACAAAAAAACGCACTCCGAATCACAGCAAAATCGTTTATCACTTTGGGCGCTTGGCACCATATCGCGAACGAGCTTGTTTTCTATTCTTAACACCTTGAGTATCAAGCACACCACGAATTATATGGTACCGAACACCAGGCAAATCCTTCACACGCCCGCCTTGTATCATAACAACAGAATGCTCCTGCAAATTATGTCCTTCCCCAGGGATATAT
The DNA here is from genome assembly GCA_031279185.1 of Holosporales bacterium. Classification (GTDB taxonomy): domain Bacteria; phylum Pseudomonadota; class Alphaproteobacteria; order BNTO01; family BNTO01; genus JAITIY01. The sequence goes on along the minus strand of JAITIY010000025.1, from coordinate 2,655 downwards.
CCAGTCACTTCGAAGCCATTATTTAGACGAATACGCGCCACTTTTCGCATAGCTGAGTTTGGCTTCTTTGGAGTCGTAGTGAATACACGAGTACACACCCCACGCCGCTGAGGGCATCCAACAAGAGCAGGGACATTATCTTTAGCGACCCGAGGCACACGAGGCTTGCGAATCAATTGGTTTATAGTAGGCATACATTCAACTTAAACAAAAACGACACAAACAAAAACGATATATTAATCATAACGTTAAGTAAGTCTAACGACAAAAAAACACCAAGTCAAGGCGTGCCGAACGCGACCACACGAGAGGCGAAGAGAGCCACGCGTTGCCCGAACAAATCGCCCTCACTTGTCCTGCTACGTACCAACATGCCCTACCCTGCCCCAACTCGGACTTTACATGCATGAGTGGAAAACCCGAAAAACGAACCATCAAGACCCGACATGTCAAACTCACTTAGAGGCGACGCCAGATTTTGACGTTAATGACAAAAACATTTTATTCAATCCAAACACTGCCAAAATCCACAAAAACGCGATCAAAAGGATGATCGGGCCAAGTATCGGACTTAACGACAATAAAGAAGTAGCACCCCCGAACAGCCAAAGCAATCCCGACAAAATCCCAGCACCTGCCGATTTACCAAGCCGTCCACCGACGACCTCGACAGCCGCCTGCCCTTTCGATTTCAGTTCAGGCTCGAGCGGAATGTACGCCATCTGCTTAGTTGGATCAAACAACGAATATTTAGTGCCCTTTGACGCCACGTTTTGAATCAAACCAACGACCACAGTCAACATCACAACAGTAGTAGTCATAAATCCGAGATCAACAGGCGTATTCGGCCCAGTAATCCTCGTATAATTCAACAACAAGAAAAACAACGCACTAGCGACCAAAAACATGATAGGAGTAATCAACGCAGCAGTCCGCCAAGAACAACGACGTAATATATTCATCCCAACCACAGTAACAATCATCGTAAATGCACCGGTCGAAAAGCTGAGCAAACCCATAACACTTTGATAATCGTTTCGATCCGGAAATGCAATTTTCAATTGGCTTTTCCAAATTAACTCTACAAGCGGCATACAAATATTGTATCCAAGCACCATCAACAACAACAAGCCAAGATACGAAGACTTAAATATGCACTTAAAACTATCCACAACAGACAAATTGAGTTTCTGGTGCTTTTCCTTAACCAGCGAAGGATCAAACAACGCAGGATCAGTCAAAACATGCTTTTGCATCCAATTATAGATAAACATGATAAACAACCCAGCCACAAGGATTGCACAGACGACAACTCTGAGATTCTCAACATATCCATCACCATACCCTGCACTGGTACCGTTAATTCGTGCGCGCGAACCAAACAGAGAACTCACCCAAAGGACACCAGCGGAACTCAACAATCCCACATTTCCGATCATGCCATAAAACGCGTAAAACCGTCTTGATTCTGTCACTTTCGTCGTCGCGTTTGCAAACTGCCAAAAGAGGAGACCAATGGCAACACTGCCCCACAACTCAGCCATAATGTAATACAAGCTGTACGTCCAGTTCGCAACTGCAGCAAGCGGCCAATACAAACCTGGAGGACATGAAGCTCGCCAAGAATTAATTGTATTCAAATCAGCGTGTAATGCAGGACCAAGCGGACTTAGAACAAACCCAAACATCGCAAAAAAAACCATAAAAAAAGCGATTATGGAGTAAAAAATTTTTTCACTGCTCATTAAATTCGCGATTTTTGTATAGACAAGCATGAAAAGCACAGCACCTGGCAAAACGCCAAAAAGTTTTAAAAAGCTCAACACCTCAGCTCCGCTCCCTGGAGCATTAACAACCAACACATCCTTCGTATCCCGCATAAGAGTGTAATTGAAGAGTATGAACATCATCATTAACCCCATTGGAACAAATTTTTTCATTTCATGGTTGTGTATCGGCCATAAAATATTACGCCAACCAGTAAACTCCTGTTCAGACTTACCGCATTTTGAACTCATACAGATCCCTCATCAAAAAAACACTGCGCAGATCTAAACGAAACGCAATATTCGCATGAACTAATACGCTAAGCATTCTACGATATTGACACGACTCAAGCAAGATCCACATAACACATTCTTGTGTTCTTGTGCACGAATAAAGTTTATAAATGTCCCTGTGCCGATGATGAATTTGCAGACAGCCTCCAAGAGTTTTTTCGTTGAAAAATAACTTTCTGGACTATTATGGCGTTTGTCGGAAAGTAATCCCAACGATGGCAACTCGTCGAGCTGGCACAGCCTGCTCAAACACCGCCACCAAGCAACGGAGCCCGCGCGGACAAAGCTGACACGTATATTGGTGGGCAGGTCACAGGTCATCCGGGGATGAATAATTGAATCCAACGGCAGAACTCGCCCCCCGATGTCGGCCCATGCACTACTTTCGAGTCAACGCCCGCCATAAAAGCGTGCCTTTTGAGGCGCCGTACTCAGAAGTTCTTCCCACGTCCTGGCGACCTCTCCGTTACTAGCCTTCCACCGCGGTAGTAAATAACGTTCCGAATCGCGTCGTATGGCATCCCATGTTGGTCCACCCCAACGCCGACAAATCGCCAACAACTGACAAAGGTAGCGGGGCGGCAACATATAGCCA
>JAITIY010000038.1 GCA_031279185.1 Holosporales bacterium | reverse complement strand
GATGATGATGTCAGAGCGATTGCAGATTTGCGACAAAAGACGATTAACGATTACAACAGCGAGATGACTGTGGCTCGGGAGGAAGGGCTGGAGGAGGGCATCGCTATTGGTGAAGCGAAGGGCATCGCTATTGGCGAAGCAAAAGGCAAGGAGGAGGGCATCGCTATTGGCGAAGCAAAAGGCAAGGAAGAAGGCCTCAAAGAAGCCGCCCGTTCCATGCTAGCTGCAGGAATCCCGCCAGAAACAGTTAGCCACTGCACCAAATTGTCCATTGAAGAGATCGCTGCCATTCAGGAAGATACAGATCTAACCTGAAACCTGAAACCACGGATTTTTGCAGAGTCTGGAATTATCATTAATTCGTACTCGCATAGCATCTGCAGTTACTCTCCAAGTATTCGTCAAGAATCCCATTATCGACTCTCGAAATTCCTTAGGTCTGGTAAAAAATCTATTGTTTCTTGCCGCCTCTTTCTTGCCGCCTCTTTCTTGCCGCCACGTTAATCACTTTCCACGATTGTCCTGGGTTTCATCATCCATCACAACAATCCACGGTTCTGGATGTCCTGTGTCATGCAATATCCATTACGGTGTTAACTGTTTGCGTGCATAACGCACGAGCCACCGCGTCACCAATGTGTCTTAATATCCTGATGTCAACTGAAGGTAGAACTTGCCTTAAATGAGCGACAATTTTATCTAAAACCTGAACTATACTGTCTAATAAAATACGCGCGATTCGTAGTTTTTTTTGGAACAAACTTCACGCATTTTACCGATTTTACAAGCAAAATAAAGAGCCTTGGGGTGTTAAGGTGAATTTATACAGCTATTGTGACAATGTTTCGTATATGTTATAATAAAATGTCTAGGTATCATAGATTGTTGCGTTATGTATAAATGCATCGCTGTATTTACGATTGTTGCCTTCCACGTGCTGTATCACAGTGCGTGCGGCACGGATAAGCGAATTGTGGAGGCGAACGTCTACGAAGCGATTATTGGATACATTGACAGATTGCCGGTGGCGAAGGTGGTGGAGCTGTTTGTAGACTCAAACAAAGGTAAGAACAGGGAAGCACGTTACTCGCCACTTGAGCATTGTTATTTGATGGTCCGAATGTTTACGTTGATAGGAGAGGTCGGTTTGCTTGAGATGTTTGATTCTGTGCTGCGGAGTAAGCCGGACGGAAGCGCATGGATTGTAGATGGTGTCCTGGACTTGGCGTTGCAGGACGGGCCGTACGTGGTAGACTTGCGGCACACTTCGTCGCCGAAAAAAAGTGCACGTTTAATTAGGTTTAAATTCAAAAGTGCCCTCAATGCAGCGTTGAAAGACAGAGACTGGCTGGCGACTTCAGGTAGGTCGGAGATTTTCGGTGACGTTGAGGGTCTTTTATGGGCTTGGGGTACATCTGAGTATGCTGGGCAGCTTCTGCACTGTGCCATGACGTTTTGTCATGGACGCAATGCCACGGACGCTGCTGAAGGTTTTTTTGCAAAAAGTCGTCGGGCCTTTCATCTGCGCAAGCCGGTGTATATGTTTCCGTGCTACTTTGGCAATGGCGCCATCGCTCAGATAGGTTATGAAGGTACTGCTCACTATCTATATGTTCTCCACAACGCATCTCTGATAGAACAAAAAGAATTGCGCTTGCGAGAAGGGCGTAGTGCGATGTGCATTTTGTTGGGCCGTAGGAATACTCTGGATGTGGATGTGGGGGGACGTGGTTTTGCTACAGGAAGCTTGAGGAACGCGTTATGTTTAGCTGTTTTTCCTGGAGTGGCTGATCCCCCACCGATGCGTAGTGTTCTTGAGGAGATTCTATCGATGCGCCCAAGAAGTGAAAGCTGGGGACGATGTACAGTGGGTGGGAATCCTGTATGCCCTGATGGTCTTCCAGCCAGGGACCCCACCAAGGCTGATGATCCGTTGCACCGATTTTGGTGTTGGATAGACGATGTAATTAATATAACAGACAATAACGGTTTGATGGCACTGCTGAAGGAAGCCGCAGCTCACTGGCAATCATTTGAACAAATCGCGTTCGGCGAATGCGGCTATGGCAACCATATGGTTGTTTTTGTGTGGCTTGTACTGCGTGGATACGCGTATGATTATGTCAGCCACGGCGCCGAAATACCACGGTGTGCGTTTAGCCCACCACAAGGCGAATCAGTTTTTCGACTAGTGAAAAGCATTATATCCTGGCGGGAGTGCGAGATCCGTCAATTGTTAGCAATTAGTCTGCATTTGGGTGGTGAAACTGGTGACGCCATACGTCGCGACGCACAACACATGGTGCAATTGCTGCAGACTGCGAATAATGGTTGGGCCGAAGATATAACACAACTTCTGTCCACGAATCCTAGCAACATACGCCTGTTAGGAAGCAGATGGGGTGAACGTATTGGTCGCTGATATCGTCCGACTAATTCTGCCATTAGTTACGATCGCTCTCAGTATGTTGTCGACTGCTGTAGAATTCAACCACGTACATGTCAGTTTCGCCGTGCTGGTCCGTCGCTTGACAACTGTCCAGTCAATACGAATTATGCATTTATGTATTGACTGTCAACGAAAACTTATAAAGTATGTTTAATAACATTTGTGCGTACAACGGTCTGTGTGTAGATATAAAATATCGGTTGAATACGATGGAAGTTTTTTTTGTGGATGGCAACAACAGCGCCAAGATCAAGTGCTTCTGTCTGTAGTATCTCAGCGTAAATTAAGATACAGCCAGTCAACTATTCGAAAATACAGTGTACAAGGTGTTATAGAAATGGCAGTTTTCAATATTACTGGCGAACATGTAATTGTTGAAGGCGCTGGTCGAACAGATTCTGGGGTTCATGCATTTAATCAGACTGCTCATTTTGATCTTCTGAAATTTGTTGACCCACATAGGCTTCAGTCTGGAATAAATTTTTACACACGAATGCATGGATGCAGTATTTTAAGTATCTCTATAGTAGAGAGTGATTTCCATGCGCGTTTTTCTGCGAAATCAAGAGAATATATTTACAGAGTAATCAATCGTAATGCCCCATTAATGCTAGACCAAACCAGAGCATGGCACGTGATACAACAATTGGAGTTAAATAACATGATGATTGCTGCACAACATTTCCTAGGAACGCACGACTTCAAGGCATTTAGAGCAGCAGAGTGTCAAAGTAAAACAACGATCAAAACCGTGGATTACTTTAATATATCAAAACAAAACGAACTCATTGAATTCCACGTAAAGTCACGTTCATTTTTGCATAACCAAGTCAGAATCATGGTTGGTACCATTGTATGGATCGGTCTAAAAAAGTTACCTGTTTCTATTATTGAACATCTTTTAATCGATGGCACTAGATCAAACGCAGGACCAACTGCGCCAGCGTACGGCTTGTACTTATTACGTATCAATTATTAGGCAAGATCTCGTTTGTCCTGTGGTAAGTTTTGTCGCAATTTTCATATTAGTATTAAATCAATCTGCGGCCAGTGTAAAAAATGTACACTAAAAGATTAAAAGTATCATAGAATCATTTGTATGATGTGTTTTTATAATAATTGTTGTTGTTTTTGGCGAATATAAATGAGTAACAAAAAGAAAAAAGTTAGTTTAATTGGCAGTTCTGCGTTGTTTTGTAATCCCACAAAAGACGATATTTTCTTCATATCTCTTGGAGGCACAGATGAGATAGGTTTGAACTTCGCATTAATTGGGCACGACGGAGAGTGGCTTATAATTGATTGTGGCATAGCTTTTTACGATCAACTTGGTGTTGAAGTATTAACAGCAGATCCATCGTTCATTGTAAGGAATAATTTGAACTTGGTAGGTTTACTGGTTACACATGCACATGAAGATCATATAGGTGCAATTGAATATTTATGGCCATTATTGAAATGTCCAATTTACGTATCGTCGTTTGCTAATGCTGTCTTAATGCAAAAAATTCGCCATAAGCAATGGAAAGCAAAAGCGCGAATCAACGAGATTAAGTTTAATTCAGTTGTATCTATTGGAAAATTTCGTGTTGAGTGTGTACAAATGACTCATTCGATACCTGAACCAGTTTGTTTTGTTATCAAAACTCAATTGGGAACGCTAGTTCACTCAGGTGATTGGAAATGGGAAAGTGCGCCAGTAATTGGGTCAAAAATAAATGAGCAAAGGTTAAAACAGATTGGCGATGACGGCGTTTTAGCATATTTTAGTGATTCTACAAATATTTTTACAAAAGAGGATAATAGTTCAGAACAACAAACAAGAGATTGCATATTTGATTTGGTGAAAAAATATGAGAATAAACGGATAACAATTGCATGTTTTTCATCCAATATTGCGCGTCTAGAGTCTGCATTTTTAGCGGCAGATAACGTTGGACGAAAGGTTGTTGTTATTGGACTATCTTTGCAGCGCATGATTGCGGCAGCCAGGGAAACTGGATTTTTAAAAGATTTTAATAATTTAATTGATGAAAAAGCTGTGTTGTCTGTACCTTCAGAAAAAATTTTATTGCTTTGTACTGGTTCTCAAGGCGAGGGGAAGTCGGCATTGGTGCGTTTGGCAAACGGGAAGCATCCAGTTATTAAGTTTGGTAACAACGATCTAGTTCTATTTTCTTCACGTGTTATTCCTGGCAATGAAAAAAGTATCGGGAAACTGCAAAGTTTATTAGCACAAACTGGTGCTGATATTATTACTTCATCAGAAGAATGCATTCACGCATCTGGACATCCTTCATGCAATACTATAAAAAAAATGTATGACACTCTACGTCCAAAAATCGTAGTTCCTGTACATGGTGAAGCAAGACACCTTATTGCTCAATCTCACTTTGCGAAAGCGGAAGGAATTCCGTACGTCATCACTCCAGTTAACGGTAGTGTTATCCAGTTGGCTGGTAATGATCCTAGAATTATTGGCACAGTGAAATGCGGCAAATGGGCTGTCGACGGTAATAGAATGATTGATTTTTATGGGAATGTGATAAAAGAGAGATCTTCTCTTGCCGAACATGGCGCCATATTCGTTACTGTTATTTGTGATAAAAATGGAGTTAATGACGTCAACGTAAGATTGATTGGAGTTATGGCAGAAGGTAATTTATATGAAGAGATGAAAAAGTGCGTTGTTAATTCTGTCGGAAAATTTTTTGCTGGTAGCGCACTAGACTCTGTTAAAGATAATACTAACCGTTGTGCTAAAACAATTTTGCAAGTTGTGAAGTCAAAAATAGGGAAATTCCCTGTTGTTGAGGTGCATGCGGTAAATGTTGATGAGTAAACGTTTTTCGTAACTTGCTAGGGTCAATTTCGCATGAGAAAATAAGCTGATTTTGGAGAGTTTCGATCACAGAAATTTTATGAAGTGTTCTAGTTCAGATACAGAAAAAAATATATAATCCCACGTTCTTCGGATATAATTCAGTGAGATTAGCTTATAAGCACTTTTAAAATGTCGACACAAAGTTCAAGTACTTTTTTTAGAACTCATACATGCAACGAACTTACTGAACACAACAATGGAGCAAGTGTTGTGCTTGCTGGCTGGATCCACAGGAAGCGCGATCATGGGCAGCTTATTTTTATAGATTTGCGTGATCATTTTGGTATTACTCAGTGTGTTTTCGAACAAAGCACCACAATTTTTGCGATAATAGAAAAGCTTCCAAGTGAATCAATCATTCAAGTAACTGGCTGTGTGGTTTTACGTGCAGCAGAGACAATAAACTCAAATATTCCGACAGGATATATTGAGATTGTAGCAGATGACGTGATAGTTTTAGCAACATCAGAACATTTGCCATTTCCAGTTAATCAAGATGCAGATTATTCAGAAGAATTACGCCTAACATACCGTTTTTTGGATTTACGACGTGATAGAGTTCACCAAAACGTAATTTTGCGATCAAACATAATTGCTTCGCTTCGACGTCGTATGATAGCGCAAGGTTTTCTGGAAATTCAAACTCCAATACTAACTGCATCATCACCAGAGGGTGCTCGAGATTATCTTGTTCCTAGCAGAGTACACGCCGGGAAATTTTACGCATTGCCTCAAGCTCCACAACAATTTAAACAATTGCTCATGGTTGCTGGATTTGACAAATATTTTCAGATAGCACCATGTTTCCGAGATGAAGACGCTAGAGCTGACCGATCACCTGGTGAATTTTATCAACTTGATTTTGAAATGTCGTTTGTCTCGCAAGATGATGTGTTCACAGCCATTGAACCAGTGTTGCATGGTGTGTTTTGTGAATTTTCTAAGGAAAGAACTGTATCATCACTACCATTTCAACGTATAACGTTCACAGATTCGATGTTAAAGTACGGATCTGATAAGCCTGATCTAAGAAATCCGTTGGTAATATGCGATGTGTCAGATGTTTTTGTTGATAGTTCATTCACGGCATTTAACGAGATTATAAAAAACGGAGGCTGTGTACGCGCCATAAATGTTATGAATGCTGGGACACAGCCACGCAGTTTTTTTGATAAACTAGAATGTTTTGCAAAGAATAATGGAATGAATGGACTTGGGTACATCGTTAACGGAGAAAATGGAGCTAAAGGTCCAATCGCTAAATTTTTAACAGTTGATCGCATAGAAAAATTATTTCAACTTGTGTCTTCTAAATGCTCAGATTCTGTTTTTTTTATTGCAGATGTTAATATTGAACGAGCTGCCAAAAATGCAGGATTAATTAGGACAAAGATTGCAACAGCGCTTGATTTAATTGATGATAACCATTTCGAATTTTGTTGGATTACAGATTTCCCTATGTATGAATTAGACGAGCAAACAGGCAAGATACAATTCTCTCACAATCCATTTTCAATGCCAAATGGTGGTATCAAGGCGTTGATGGAACGCGATCCGCTTTCTATCAATGCATATCAATATGACTTAATTTGTAATGGTATCGAATTATCCAGTGGTGCAATTAGAAATCATGAACCAGAAACGTTATATAAGGCATTTGAAATAGCTGGCTATGAAAAATCTGTTGTTGATGAAAGATTCTCAGGTATGATTAACGCCTTTAAGTTTGGAGCCCCTCCTCATGGAGGTTGTGCTCCTGGGATTGACCGAATGGTTATGTTATTAGCAAATGAGCAAAGTATACGAGAGGTTATTGCATTCCCATTCAATCAACAAGCGCAAGATTTGATGATGAATGCGCCCTCTTCAGTCACAGAACAACAATTGCGCGAACTACACATTCAACTTTGTAAAGAAACCAAATAGCAATGTTATTTTGTGTTTATACTTCATTGATCATGGTTAAATACATATGAAAATTGCGACATGGAATGTCAATTCTGTTCGGGCACGTTTGCACGTACTAGAACTGTGGATTAGGCAAAATAATCCAGACGTTATACTTTTGCAAGAAATAAAATGTCAAAGCAACGTTTTTCCTTATGAATTTTTCGATAATTTTGGTTTTTCGTGTAGTGTCTTCGGTCAAAAATCATATAACGGAGTTGCAATTATTTCGAAACATATGTTGGAAGATGTTGTATGTGGATTGCCAACGTTTCTCGATGATGAATCCGCTCGATACATTGAGGCAGTAATTGACGGGCATATACGTGTCGCTAGTGTATACGTTCCGAACGGAGGGTTAGTTATAAATGGGAAGGATTATTTATATAAATTGGAATTTTTAAAACGATTCAAACAACATCTTGACATAATCGGTAAGCATGATGGGGAGATAGCTTTAATTGGCGGAGACTATAATATCGCTCCTGACGATTTTGACGTGTACAATGCGAAAATTTGGCACGAACGTGTTTGCTGCACTAGAGAAGAAAGGGCTGCATTTAGAGAGTTAATTAGTGCCGGATTTTTAGATGTTTTGCACTCAGTAACAACTGTTTTCCCGCGTCCATTTACTTGGTGGGATTATCGGTCGTATTCGTTTGCACATAACTTTGGATTGAGAATAGATCATTTTTTGATGACATCTTCTTCTATGAAAACTATATCAAACGTATTTGTTGATACTATGCCAAGATCAATGCACAAACCGTCAGATCATGCACCGTTGATTTGCGAAATTGTTAGCTAATTTATGCAAACCATGAGAAAAAGGCTATCTCAAAGCTTGGTACACGACATGTCCGAAATAACTCACATAGTTCCACGAGAGTAGACGCGTGCAGTGATATATTTGTTTTCCATCGTATGTGTTCGTTCAGATACATGTGAGACTGTTTTATAGCGTTTGATGCTGTTGTTGTTGGCGCAGCCGTGTAAAATTTGTCCCATAGCTCATTCATCCAAGTAGTGTAACTGATACAGTTTAACACATCATCACACTCCGGGACCATACACTAGTCTCATCATCCATCATAACAATCCATGGTTCTGGATGTCCTTTTTCATGCAAATATCCATTTCCCTGTGTTAACGGTTTGCGTGCATAGCGCCCAAGCCACCGAGTCACCAATGTTTCTTAATATCCTGATGTCGGCTGAAGGGAGAACTTACCTTAAATGAGCGACAATTTTATCTGAAACTTGAACTATACTGTCTGACTATACTGCCTGACAAAATACGCGCGATTCGTAGTTTTTTGGGAACAACCTTCACGCATTTTACCGATTTTACAGGCGAAATAAAGAACCGTTGGGTGTCAATACGACACGCTAATGCAAAATTATTTGTTTTAGTACACACTTATATGTAGAAGTATGTTTGTGAAAGAGTTGAAGCTATGGGGTATTATCTCTTTTCAAAAATTCTGATGGGGTCTATTTAGTAATTTAAATTTCTGGAGAGGAAGAAATATGTTTGGAAAAGTAACAATTTTATGTGCTGCGTTACACACATTAACGCAGTTAGATGCGAGTGCTTTCCATGGTGTCAAAAGGAAGGTTGCCACATTTGACGTGCATAATTGCACTAGGGAAGACATGGCAGAATTTTTTCCAACAATGGTTGCCAATGCACTTAACAGTAATTGCGCTCGAATCAATGTAATCACTGGACGTGGGGTGCATTCTGTTGGTGGAAAGCCTGTTTTGAGAGATGACGTTATCAATTTGGCTAAACAGTTTGGGTTCTATGCTAATACTATGGGTAGCAATAAAGGAATTGTTTCTATTCACTTATGCAAGATTACACCAGCGTCTAAACAACCTTTAGTTATCATTTTAGCTAAAAACAGTCATCGGACAGCTGACGATGTGTCGGTTGCGGATGTGTCGGTTGCTGATGTGTCTGTTGACGATGTGTCGGTTGCTGATGTGTCGGCTGACGATGTGTCGGTTGCTGATGCGTCGGCTGACGATGTGTCGGCTGACGATTCGTCTGATTTCAAATAAAGCAACTAATTTGCGATGCCTTGTGAGAATACGCGTTAGAGCTAACATTAAATACATCTAACAAGGCATTTAGGGACTGTTGCAAACGTTTCGCCACTTGAGACGAGCC
>JAITIY010000056.1 GCA_031279185.1 Holosporales bacterium | reverse complement strand
CAACGCCATAACGCCATAAGTGACGCGTACATGACGTTTCAGCCGAATCCTCCGGATCCGTATCAGGTGCTGACGGCCTCCGCGCGGATTATTTTTATCGAGCTACCGAAATTTAATCCGAAAGACGCAGATGCGGCGGATTTGTTGACGGCGTGGTTGTCGTTTTTGAAAAATCCAGTATTCATGGATGACACATTTCTTGAAATCAAAGAAGTTAAGGCGGCGATGGAAGCGCTGAAATATATCAGTGCAGATGATGAGGTAAGGGCGATAGCAGATTTGCGACAAAAGACGATTAACGATTACCACAGCGAGATGACTGTGGCTCGGGAGGAAGGGCTGGAGGAGGGCATCGCTATTGGTGAAGCCAAGGGCATCGCTATTGGCAAGGAGGAGGGCATCGCTATCGGTGAGGCAAAAGGCAAGGAGGAGGGCATCGCTATTGGTGAAGCGAAAGGCAAGGAGGAGGGCATCGCTATCGGCAAGGAGGAAGGCATAAAAGAAGCCGCTCGTTCCATGCTAGCCGCAGGAATCCCGCCAGAAACAGTGAGCCACTGCACCAAACTGTCCATTGAAGAGATCGCTGCCATTAAGGAATATACAGACCTAACCTGAAACCTGAAACCACGGATTTTTGCAGAGTCTGGAAATTATTATTAATTCGTACTCGCATAGCATCTGCGATTACTCTCCAAGTATACGTAAAGAATCCACTTATCGACTCTCGAAATTCCTTATGTCTAGTAAAAGATCTATTGTTTCTTGCAGCCTCGTTAATCACTTTCCACAATGGGCCTGGGCCTCATCATCCATCACAACAATCCACAGTTCTGGATGTCATGTTTAATGCAAACATCCATACTTTATTCCTAGCACCACAAGCTTTGATAATACGATGATACACAACTGATTCTTTTCCTGAGTATTATTCAGCTGATCATATTCTGATATCCTGAATGTACTGAAGCATGAGCATTAATCTGAACCTCATATTAGGAGGGATATTTTCATTTCGACACAGTTTATCAATTGATTTTTTGGCTTTTTCCACTTTATTAGTGCGTAATAAGATGACGCAAATTAGTTCACGCGCCAACAAAGAAACGCCATTTTTTGCTTTACTTTTGCTGTATGTTTTCAAAATCTTTTGCAGTTTTTTTGCCGTCTCCTCATCAACAACGTCACTATGTTGCAAGCATGCATTTACGTATAGTACTGCAGCTAGTTCTTTTACATAAACTGGCGCAGAACCATCTAGAATAGACTTATAAATTAGCTGTGCTTCTGCCGCGTTTTTTGCAAAATCACGTTTTACAAGAATTGACGCGTGTAATAATTTCGACAATACGCTATAGATTTTTAAATCATGATTTTCTATATCCTTTATTACAGCTAATGCATCCTCATTTCTTTCTTGAGAAATTAAATTTTGTGCCTCAATAAATCTACCTGCATATATTTGACACTGTTCATTTCTGTATTTGTTCCAAAATCCAAAAATAATTACGACACAACTCACAACTGTTGCTAATGCAGAAACCCATTTCCTGTGCTTTTTCCACAATTCACAGTATTTTTCCATCTTTATGTCGTTTTCGATATCTTCCAAAAATTCATCAAAAACACGTTCACTGCAGTCACATTGCGAGCGTTTAGCATCAGAATCGTTTTTTTTCATTTTTTATTCCTATTTCATGAATACAAATACTCAAGCAAAACGAAGTATAATTAACACGTATTGTTGTTATAATACAGCGATGCTTCAATTGATGTTAAAACAATCGTGCATATACTCTTACCGTCTGATTCCAAGCGCACTAATCAAAGCTTGATACCTATCAACATTTACTCTTTTAAGATAATCCAACAATCTTCTTCGTTTGCTGACGAGCATTAAAAATCCTCTCCTTGAATGAAAATCCTTTTTATGCCCTTTCATATGTTCAGTTAAATTGTTAATTCGTTCTGTCAAAACAGCGATTTGCACATCAAAAGATCCAGTATCTCCATCATTTATTGCAAATTTCTCAATTAACTCTTGCTTCTTTCCCTTTGTAATCGACATCTCAAACCCCTCCATCATGCGACAATATGCGTCGCGGGTAGCACACACCGTCTAGCACGTAACCCATACCAACAAGCACATCTTTTAGAAAGATCTGCACCGCTGTAGAGCTAGCATTATCAGGAAGATTAACAGAACGACCAACTGCTAAACGGCTCCACTCGTCTTCCGAAACGGTAACAACCGGGATGTCGCCCAGAAATGCCCCTATCGGAAAAACAAAACTTCTTATACTTCCTTTATGCGATAAATCTGATAATTTTTCCAGAGAAATCGCTTGATCGATGTCAAACGATCCATCCTTGATTCTACGTAAATAAGTTATATACCCAAGTGTATTTGCTTTGTTCGCGATATCGTTTGCTAAAGATCGGATGTATGTTCCAGAGGATACAGTAGCCAGAAATTTTGACTTGCAGATTGTTTCACAAGATTGTCCAATATATTCAAGCGAAAATACTGTTATTTTCCGTGCTGATGGTGTTATGTTTTGACCTTTCCTTGCTAAGTCACACAATCTTTTCCCATTTAATTTTATAGCGGAATATACTGGAGGAATTTGATATTGATCTCCAAGCATTGCCGCACACGCATCGTATATTTCTTTTTTTGTAGGCAAATGTTCACATACTCCTGTTACTATTCCATGTGCATCGTATGTATCTGTGGCTGACCCAAATAAAATATCGAATTCGTACTCTTTTTTCGGGCGACAAGAATCACCAAAAATCGATATATTCTTTTCTACATACGGGATTAATTTTGTCGCTTCTCCAATCGCCATCACTAACAGTCCAGATGCCAACGGATCTAGCGTTCCAAGATGTCCGACTTTACGTACATTAAACAATCGTTTTAACGCTGAACCAACCTGTGTAGATGTTATTCCAGATGGTTTATCTATAATCAGCCAACCGTTCATTTTATAAAAACTTAAAGAGAAGCATGACACAAAATACTCGCAGTAAGGTTAACATTATGCTTTAACAAAGTGCTAGCAGAATGTCGTTTAATGGCCTGTTGCTAAATATATGGATTTTTGCGGAGATTTCCCTAAAGTCTCCATGGTTTTTATAAACAGTCTCTTTAAACTACCGTCCACATTTTGGATTGAATGGATTGACGCCAGGAGTATACCTTAACTGCGACGACTCTCACGGAGCAGTCTCAAAGTATGTGAACTGATACATTATCCAAAATCTATTAGATATGAACGCGAATCGATAGTAGAGTTAAGCGAGTAATTAAATCTGTGATTTTATAAAAAGGGACAAATAATATGTGCGTGTTTAACGATGCGTGGATACGTAAGCAGTCGATTGAGTGTGGGATGATAACGCCATTTGTTGAGCGTTTGTGTTCGACAAACGTTGTTTCTTACGGACTTTCATCATATGGATATGATGCTAGAGTATCCGATGAATTTAAGATTTTTACTGATGTGAACAATGTAATCATTGATCCAAAGAAATTTTCTGAGGATAGTTTTGTTGATAAAAAATGCAACGAATGCGTAATACCACCTAATAGTTTTGTTTTAGGAAAAACTGTTGAATATTTTAAAATTCCTAAAGACGTATTAGTAATTTGTTTAGGTAAATCTACATACGCGCGATGTGGAATCATAGTCAACGTTACACCACTAGAACCAGAGTGGGAAGGGTACGTTACAATGGAATTTTCTAATACGACACCTCTGCCAGCAAAGATTTATGCGAATGAAGGTATTTGTCAATTCTTGTTTTTAAAAGCTGATGCAGTATGTGAAACATCATATAAAGATAGAAAAGGTAAATACATGAATCAACAAAGCGTAACGCTTCCAAAAGTATAAATATGGATAAAATCATTATCACTGGAGGACGCCAATTAAATGGTGATGTAAAAGTAAGTGGTTCAAAAAATGCTGTACTACCTCTTATGGCCTCCGCACTTTTAACAGATAAATGTCTAACATTACGAAATATTCCGAGACTTAGTGATTTAACAAGGATGAGCGAACTCTTGATTTGTCTTGGTGCGCAAATTTCTGAAAATTTCGATGAAAAAACTATTCGCATATGTGCATCACATATAAAATCACCAACAGCACCATACGATATTGTCAACAAAATGAGAGCGTCAATTGTTGTGTTAGGACCATTGCTGGCAAGGTGTGGTGTGGCAAAAGTGTCATTGCCTGGCGGTTGTGCTATTGGTGCAAGGCCAGTAAACATTCACATAGATGGCTTGCGGCTTTTAGGAGCAGACGTATTCATAGATGGTGGCTATATTAATGCGAGAGCACCGAAAAATGGGCTTATTGGTACAACAATTACGTTACCAATTGTTACAGTTACAGGTACAGAAAATATACTGATGGCATCTGTTTTGGCAAAAGGTAGAACTATTCTTCAAAATGCTGCAAAAGAACCAGAAGTTTGTGATTTGGTAAGATGTTTAGTCGCAATGGGAGCTCGAATCGAAGGGATTGGTACCGATACGTTGATTATTGATGGTGTAGACGAAATTAGTGGAACAGAACATACAGTAATCCCAGATAGAATAGAAGCTGCGACATATGCAATTGCTAGTGCGATTACGCATGGTGATGTACTTTTAAAAAACGTTATCTATGATGACTTACTTTCTTTTTGGGATCATCTTGAGCGAACCGGCGCCAGCATTACACGATGTAATGCAGGTGTTCGTGTGAAGATGGTCAACGACATAAAAGGTGTTGACGTGATGACGGAACCATATCCAGGATACCCTACAGACTTGCAAGCTCAGTTTATGGCGTTGATGACGCTATGTTCTGGTGCCTCAATGATTACAGAAACTATTTTTGAGAATAGATTTATGCACGTTGCTGAACTGTGTCGAATGAGTGCTAATATCACTATGCACAAAACGTCAGTTTTAGTTCGAGGCGTGAAGAAATTAATTGGCGCACCAGTAATGGCTACCGATTTACGGGCGTCTGTTGCTTGTGTGCTTGCTGGTTTGGCGGCTACAGGCGAAACTACTGTTCAGAGGGTGTACCACCTAGATAGAGGATATGAGCAACTAGAGCATAAACTCAGCAATTGTGGCGCGATTATTGCGCGAGTATAAATATGCGTCGAAGTCATTTCGGCCATAATCCAGAGTGAGCCGCTAGTTATTTCCGTTGTACATTTAGTAACTATTCTCAGCCGTCACTTTTGCGAATCAGTGTCAAAAAACTATTTATATATCTTCAACAATAAAATCTGCGTCGTCAAAATCTTCGTTAGTTGTAGAAGAAATGCTCGCGGTAATCATACTGCCTTCCTGCAAATGCGTAGTATCTTCCATTTGCATAGCAAGTAACAATTCTTCATCATTGCAACTATTAGATAAAAAGCCATAGCTCTGGTGACCAAGATATGCCACCCACCGTTCTTTAAGTTTTGCAACATCAAGAGAATCATCCACGATCTCCCTTAGCGCTATAACAGTGTTTTTGTCGTTGTCTCGTGCGACTGTTGGCACAGCACCAGCTGATAGTTCCCGAGATCTGTGTGTCGCTAACAGCACCAAATCAAATCTATTTGGAATTTTTGTTGTACAATCTTCTACAGTGACGCGCGCCATAACAACCTAAGGTTAGCAATAATCATAATACAGGGTAATGATAAAGAACTCTGATGCTAGAATCAATACATGTGATCGCGTGTCCAAAATACACAATAACATTGGTCGATACTACAGATGGGAGTAGACTCACCTGATACACGACTACAAATAAGTAATCTATGTGTGCCTACCGCCAATTGATGAACGTGATCGATGCGCGACTCGTAAAATCCGAGGTTAGCTCGCAATTGGCGGCGTTTTATTCGCGTTCCGACAACGAGATTGGCTTTTTGACTCTGGACATCAAAACGTAAAACACAGGAACGACGAACAACGTGAAAACTGTGCCGAGCGTCATTCCGCCAACAATAGTCCAGCCCAACTGCCAGCGAGTTTCAGCGCCAGATCCGGAGGCGAATGCCAACGGTAGCGAACCAAGAACCATGGCCAACGTTGTCATAACGACAGGTCGCAAACGAATAAGCGCTGCTTTGATTACAGCATTTTGTTTATCGAGGCATTCTCCTAATTGAATTTTATTGGCGAAATCAACAATCAAAATACCGTGTTTAGTTATCAGCCCAATAAGCGTAATTAATCCAATGTTTGAATAAAGGTTGAAACTTCCGTTTTTAATTATAGCCAGAGTTAATACAGCGCTGATTATAGCCAGAGGTGCACTAAACAATATGATAAGTGGATCAATCCAGCTCTCAAATTGCGCGGCCATGACAAAGTAGATGAAAAGTATAGCCAATCCAAATATTAACGCCATCACTCGGCTTTCTTGCAAAAATTGTTTGGTACTGCCTGTGAACTCTAGTACTACGTCTTTTGGCAAAATATCTTTCTTTAAGGACTCTACGCATTCAATGCCTTTATCGATCCCATAGCGAGGGTCCATATACCCCGTTACGGTGACTGCTCTAGTTCGGTTGTAGTGAGAAATTTCAACAGGAGCAGCTCGTGGCGAAATTTGAATCAGTTCTGACAAAGGGATTAACTTATCCTGACGTTCCCCGCCCTTAACATGAATACACAAGATGTCCTCAGGCGTAGCCCTTGACTCATTTTCCACCTCCAATTTCACATCATACAGCTTATTATCCTTTTTAAATGTATTAACTTTTCGACCGCGAATAAGCGCGTCGATAGTGTCGGCAATCACAATCGGATCAATAAATAAGCTCAGGACTTTATCACGCAGAATAGTTATCGTGTAGTCCTCTGTATCATTCATCGACGCTGTCGTAACTTGTGTGGCTAAGCCTGAGGACCTAAACTCGATCCCGATCGACCTTGCCAAATCACGCAATTCCTTATGTGTTTTATTCCCACGAACGACAAATTGCACGATAGAATCCGCGTCACTGCTCCCGCCATAACCGGATCTAATGCTTTGAAAATCAAGTCCTGTAATATCGCGAACACGGTTTTTAATTTCGTCAGCGATGGAATCAGAGGACCGCGTTTGATTTTTATCTAGCGTGATAATGCAACGGAAACTAGGGTTTGTTATGTTTATTTCCCGAGATTTTATTCCAGGAATTTCGGCAAGGATGGAGTCAAGTTCTTTGATGTACTTTTCTGTGTACTCGATTGTGGCCGACTGAGGAGCGTGTCCATCGATAAAAACCATTCCGATGTCTTCCTTTGGCCATAACTGAGATGGGAGTGTCCAATACACTAGTCCGCCAAGTCCGGAGAAAACAAGAGCCAACAAAATTACGATAGATTTTTTATCTAGCGCCTTCCTCAACAGAGAATTATATGAAGTCGTCAAATAAGTCATGCCCTTTTCAATCGGTACCATTGATTGAATTGTGCGAACAAATGTACGTTGCATTGCAACTAGCGGTCCAGATCGGTCACCGTGGACCAATGACTGACGGTTAAGCATTCTAGAGCACATCATAGGGGACAACGTTAAAGCAGCGAACCCTGACAAAATAACAGCACAAGCAAGCGTTATCGCGAATTCAGAAAGTAACTTACCTGTCATACCTGTGGCCAACGCGACAGGGGTATAAACTGCGGCCAAAGTCAACGTCATGGCAACAACGGCAAAGCTTACTTCTTTTATACCTAAAATAGCCGCACGGAAGCGAGATATTCCCTTCTCTATATGTCTGTGAATATTCTCTAGAACGACAATCGCGTCGTCAACGACCAAGCCAACTGCTAAAACAAAAGCCAAAAGCGTAAACGTATTTAAGCTAAACTTAAACAGGTACATGAATATCATAGTTCCAATTAGAGAAACCGGGATAGTCACTAATGGAATTATTGCGGCGCGAAACGAGTTCAGGAACAACAGTACGACTAACGTGACCAGAGCAACGGATTCAAATATTGTATGATAGACTTCGTTCAGAGAGTGTTCAACAAACTCCGTGCTATCGTAGGACACGAGAACGTGGATATCGTCAGACAATCGTGTCTTCTTTAAATTTTCAATTTCTTTTTTAACACTTCGTGCCACGCTGATTGGATTAACGTTTGATTGTTTGGTTATTGTCACACTAACGCCGCGCCGCCCATTCAGATAAGAACGTGTGTTAGCCTTAGCTGATTCTATTTCGGCGCGTCCAATATCCCGCAAGCGTACTAATCTACCGTTTTTAGTCAAAATAACCATGTTCTCAAATTGCTCTGGACGTTCCAAATTCGCCACAGTAGTGACCAAATATTCCCTGTTCTTGCTGACAATATGCCCAGCTGGAAGTTCAAGATTTTGACCGCGAATGGCGTCCATCACGTTTCGGACTGATAGCCCATACGCCGCCATTTTTTTCGGGTCGACGTATAAGCTCATCACGAGTAAGCCGTCGCCAAAAACGTCAACGCGGCCAACCCCAGGAACCGACTCAAAATCCTTTTGGAAATCCTTCGTGATTAAGTCATAGAGCTCGCTGCGGCTCATAGAATCGCTCCAGAACGAAATATTTAAAATAGCGGCCTCGTCGTATCTGGATTTACTAATACGTGGCTCGTTAGCTTCTCGTGGAATATTGTCTCGTTCTTTGCTTAACCTATCACGAATGTCGTTGACGGCTTCGTCTAGATCACGCCCCTGTTTAAACACGATGACGATGTTACATTGCGATGTGTTGCTGGTTGAGCGAATATGGTCGATACCTTCTATTCCGGCAAAAGCTTCTTCTAACCGTTTTGTAATTTGAGCTTCAACTATCTCCGGTCCGGCGCCGGGCATCTTTATCTCAACAGTCACGGCTGGATGTTCAAATTTTGGGTACTGTTGCAATTGTAGTCTATAGCCGAGGACAGCACCTAGGAGGATTATTACGAAAGTCATGACCCATGCAAACACCGGTCTTTCTATGCAGATTTCAGATAAGTTCATTATTTTGCCTCAAATAATTGCAGAATAGCACAACTGATTATCATATTTGTGGTGTTGGACTTGGCACATAAGTCTGGTCACGCGGCGCCATCGTCTGCTGCGTTTGCCGATTGCCCTTTCTTTGCAAGCTCGTTCTCTAGCGTCATGTTCACAACGCGCACCCACTTCCCGTCGACAAGGCCACGGTGTCCCGCAGTAACGACGATTTGGCCTTCCTTGAGCCCAGCGATGACCTCTATACGTCCGCGATCTCTTGTCCCGGTCAGTATGCCTATATGCCGGACTTTACCTCGATCGACGATCCAAACATATTCTTGTTCGCCAATTCTCTGAATAGCAGATTCATCGACCGTTATAGTTCCTCCTTGAATCCCGATGACCAAAGATACTGACGCATATAACCCTGCCTTCAACAGGCCGTTTTCATTCGGAACAGATGCACGCAAAGATACACAATTGGTGGCAGAGTCAACAAACGAATCCACTGCTTCTACAGAACCACGAAAGATCCTATCCTTAAATGCGTCTATTTTAATCTCGACAGACTGTCCGACACCAACATCGTTCACAAATTTACCTGGAATTCCAAATTTGACCTTTATTGGGGTCTGGTCAACAACAGTTACTATTTCTTGATTTGGCTGCACATAAGATCCTACGCCAACGTCAATCAATCCGATAGTGCCATCAAATGGCGCGCGGATTTCTGTACGTTTCAGTTGAGCGGCAGCTCCTTCGCACTTTGCTTTAAACAAGTTCATTTCAGACAATGCTTTGTCGTATTCTCGTCCGCTGCTAGCACCAGAAGCACGCATTTTATCTAATCTTGCGAATTCAGCTTTTGCAGCTTCATATTGTGCTTGATACGCGCGCAACTCTGCCTGGAATATGTCGTCGTCAAGTTTGATCAACAAAGCTCCCTTTTTTACAGATGATCCTTCCGTGAACAAAATTTCCGAGATACGGCCGCTAATTTCAGAATGCACAATAACAGAGGCATTGGCCTTTAACTCTCCAATGGTATTTATATGTTTGGGCATACTCATGCTTACAACTTTTTCTGCCTCGACAGACACCTCTCTTGTGGAAAAATCGTCTTCATGTGTTTGATCTGCACTTAGTATATAGCTTGCGAGTGATCGTAGTATTGGTTTGGAGATCCGTACTACAGCAAGGCAAGCAAGGCTACTGACAGCTATAAGACAAATAATTTTTACAATTTTAACTTGCAATGCATTAGCTTTACCTTTTGGTTTGCCGTCTTCACTTACGCTAGCGTTACCTGTGTTTGCTGGAACGATTGTAGCATCGTCTGTAGCGTCGTCTTTGTCTGAAGATTGCACATTTTGACTTGATTCATTCGCCGCAAATTGCATCTCAGGATCACTGGCAATATAATCTGCTTCTTTTGGCTCGTCTTTTGGCTCGTCGGAAAGCTCTGTGCCTTGTGGCTTTGACTTGTTTTCGTCATGATCCACGTCGTTCTCTCCAGATGAATCCGAGTTCTTCACGGCGTCGACTGAATCGGCGGGAGATTTTTCTTTTTGAATTTCACAATTATTACTGCTATCATTATCCGTCATATTACCAGCCCTTGGAATCACGAGAAGTGATCACAACAAAAACTCATGTTCATTGTAGCATGTCGTTGAAAAAGCAATCAACACGAAAAAATGCATTGTATAAGTTCATGTACTTTGAGACTGTTCCCCAGTCCCCAAAACCGTTTCAATAAATAAGTGGTTATAAACTCATTCTAGGGACCTTTTTAGGTTTTTGCTTTATACTTCGCGGAATATTGTGGATAACTCTTCGAGTTACCCACAACATTTCCGCAAACAACAACAGCATCAAACTCTATAAAACAGTCTCACATGTGTTTGAACTTGGACA
>JAITIY010000013.1 GCA_031279185.1 Holosporales bacterium | reverse complement strand
CCATTATATGATTTTCCAGATTGCACAGCTTTTGGCACAATATCACACAAGTAATGGATCGCGCGCTCTGGAATCTCGCCCGTATTGTCAAACTGGATTTCAATGTCAAGTTTTGTCCCGTCGTCTGTCGTTGCGCGGATATCCAGACGGCTAGCTTTGTCCTTTTCCAGGATTTTGTGAATATCGGTGTTTTCGAATGTAATTGTTTTGACTCGTGGCCGTCCCTTGAATAGCGCATTCAGAAACGAAATCAACAATGGCTTTTTGTCCTCTGCACCAAATATCGTCTTGAATATGTAGTCTGTTTTTGGGTCTAGTAAATCCATCATCGCATGCACCACAGCAATCGCACTACTTTTCTTCATGGTATATTATTTGGACGCAACGTGGCAAATAATACAATGTCACGTAAAGAACCATATGGCCGGGAAGAATCGTGATCTTGATCACTGGATTGCGGAGATGCGCAGCCACGTACGAACGGATTTTTTCGAAGATCATTAGGATGTCCTGAGCGTTAGACCAAAAAGCGTGCAACCGCGATGCACACGCTTTGCTGCGTTATTGTGAATAAACGTGGTATATTTAATGAGGAAATATTGTTGGCGTTTCGTTATGTTATTACGGCTAGAGTTGTTCTTGCACTTTGTTTGTGCTGTGGCAGCAATTTTTTTAAACAGTTGTTCAAGGCGCACAGATGCTGGAGATGTGATTCAGGCCAGGCCGTTAGTATATTACCATAAAGTAGTGAAAAACGAATCTTTAGGCGACATAGCGAAGCGGTATGATATGTCCATGAAGGAAATTTGCAGACTAAATGGAATCAGCGCATCGACTGTATTGGTACCTGGTCAACGTATATTTATTTTGCCAACCGCACATACACAAAGTAAATCCCCTACCATTTCGATAAACGAAACATATAGCGACTCCAATCACAATATTGTTGAAAACGTGACGCCAGATCAAGAAAATGAGCAAGAAGAATATCTTTTTCCAGAAAGAGCCGGCAGTGAGTTCATTTGGCCAGTTAAAGGAAGAGTACTTCGACATTTCAAAGATGTACTTCCAAATGGCACGTCAAATGAAGGCATTAACATCAGTGCTCCATTAAATGTAGCTGTTCGAGCTTGTGCAGATGGTGATGTAGTTGACGTTGGCGAGTTGGTCGTAGGTTTTGGAAAAATGATTATTTTATCTCATGATAATGGTATGATTTCAATATATGGACATTTGCAAGAAATTGCCCTGAATCGTCCGACGTCAGGCGAACGAGTTCGAGTAACGCAAGGTCAGGTAATTGGACGAGTCGGGAAAACTGGAAATGTTCGTGTGCCGCAGTTGCATTTTCAGTTACGTAATCAACAAAAGCAACCAGTTAACCCGATAAAATGTCTTCCTAAAGAAGAATCTGCTTTAGACGAAAATAGTTGATGTTTTTCTAAACACCAAGAATCAGTGCTTTTGAGAGAAATCTAGTTATAAATTATAAATGGAGATTTTTATGCAAAATTTACAATGCATTGAACATTACAAACACGATACATGTATTCTCGCGAATAAAATCGCACCACAAAGTTACTATGTCCACGTTGAACAGTGTTTATGCGTCAAGCAAATGTGTAATAACAAAACTGACCTTATAAATACAGATAAGTTTGATTGGAGCAGAAATGCAAGAAGTAATCAAAAATTACCTGTTGGCGATTGGAGAACGTGGCTTATTGTTGCTGGTCGCGGATTTGGTAAAACAAGAACAGGTGCTGAGTCTGTTCGTCAATTAGTGGACCAGCACAGTGGTAAACATATAGCACTGATCGGTCAAACACTTGAAGAAACACGTAGTGTAATGATCGAAGGAGTAAGTGGAATTTTAGCAGTGTATCCTCCAAACGGACAAAATGTCCCTTCTTTTGAGTATTCAAAGCGACGTCTTAGTTGGCCTAATGGCGCGATAGCTCAAATTTTTGGGGCAGATAGGTATGATCGTTTGCGCGGACCGCAATTTGATTTAGCATGGATTGATGAATTTGCAAAATTTAGGTATCCAGAACGCCTTTACGAACAAGTGATGTTAGGATTGCGTCTTGGCGTACATCCACGTTGCATTATAACAACGACACCACGTCCAATTCCTTTTTTAAGAGATATTATTGAAGAACGTACAACTGTACTAACAAAAGGAACTACGTTTGATAATGAAAAAAACTTATCTCCATCATTTATTGATTACATAAAGAAAAGATACGGAGAAAGCTTACTTGGACGTCAGGAATTATATGCAGATATTTTGTATGAAAACGAAAACGCATTGTGGAACAGATCTATGATTAAGTATAGAACCAACGATGATCTTGTTCGAATAGTAATCGCAATTGATCCAGCCGTTACGTACAATACTTCTAGCGATGAAACCGGCATAATAGTAATTGCAAAAAATAATTACGGTATCGCTTTTGTTTTAGATGATGCCAGCGGGAAATACCATCCGAACGTTTGGGGCAAACGCATCGTAGAAAAATTTCATTACTATAAAGCTGATCGTGTTGTTGCTGAAGTTAATCAAGGCGGTGATTTAGTTGGTGAAATACTTCGCTCTTTTGACGCGACAATTCCGTATACTGCAGTTAGAGCGACACGTGGTAAATTTACTAGAGCTGAACCTATTGCCGCTCTGTACGAACAAGAACGCATTTTTCATATTTGTGCATTTCCAGAACTTGAAGATCAAATGTGCAATTTTGTTCCAGGACAGCAACAAAAATCACCTGACAGAATGGATGCGCTTGTTTGGGGCGCGACAGAATTGTTTAAATCAGAAATAGAGCCTACGATACACATTTGGAATTAAAGCACACAAACATTGTTCACTCATTGCTTACTCCATTTGGGTGCTTTTCTGCTATCCTTACTAACTGTTTGTAGAATAAGGATTGCGCTGTTGTCTCCATTGAATACGAATTGGAGAACTTTTTAGAATAAACGCTTGTCTTAATTGATTTTCCAAAAATTTACTGTAGTGACTAGGAATTTTATCAATTTTAGTTCCAAAAATTACAAATTGTGGAGGTCTTGTACCAGTTTGCGTTATGTATTTTAGTTTAGAACGAAACATTGCTGTCGCTGGTGGTGGATTTTTCGCAACAGTATCTTTAAGCCATTTATTCAGTTGAGACGTAGGAATTCGTTTATTCCAAATTTTTTCTGCTTCAATAATTGAATGTAATAATTCATCCAGTCCTGTTTTATTCTTTGCAGACGTTGGAACAACAAATAAGTCTTTACATTCACTATATTGCAAGGAGTCGTTTATCCTAAACTTCAACAAACTTTTGTTTTTAACTTGATCCCATTTATTCAGTGCAATAACGGTACATCTTCCTTCCTTTATAATGTTCGCAGCCAAAAAGAAATCTTGGTGAAGCAATTCATGATAATCAGTTCGCTCGACCTCTGGTGCATCTATCACCAAAACGCAAACATGTGCGAAATTAATAGATGTCATAGTTTTGCTGACACTAATTTTTTCAAGCACATTGTCCATTTTTGCTTTACGTCTAACACCTGCTGTATCTGACACTTGAAACGAGTATCCATCGCGTTCTATATCAAATTCCACGACATCGCGCGTGACACCAGGAGTATCTGCAACTATCTGAGCTTCTCTGCCAAGGATTGCATTTATTAATGTAGATTTGCCAACATTAGGTCGTCCAATAATGGAAATCTTGATCGCATCTTTCGCAATAAACTGAGTATCGCTTGGTATTGATTCAACATGTTCGTTGATACACTCATTTTTTTTTAGAGCGACCTCAATTACCCCTTTTAAACTCTCTATTCCTATACCGTGTTCTGCGGATACGAATAAAGGATCCATACCGAATTCATAAACGTACTGTTCGTTATAATTTTTTTTTAATAAATCACACTTGTTGGCGACAGGAATGATTTTTTTACCAATTTTGCGAATATTGGAAATTATATCACCAGAAATATTTTGGCGTGTGCAATCAAACATAAACAAAATAATCTCTGCGCTGCTAGCCATTTTCATAGTTTGAGCATGCATAATCTTCGATAAGTCATCATTTTGCATTTGTTCTGGAATGCCTGGAGTATCCACTAGTACAATTTGCCGACTCGCCAAATCAACAACCCGTTCGTAACAATCCCGTGTTACCCCTGGTTGATCAAAAACAATCGCAGCTTTTCTATGAACGAACCTGTTAAACAGCGCAGATTTTCCTACATTAGGACAGCCTAGAATGACCACCCTATCTAAAGGCATGAACGTATCCTCTATCGGTTAACACATATAATGTACAGTCCAATACAACAGCATCTGATGGATTTTTTATATCAGACTTTATCGTCCGTATATTACGCCCAGTACTTGCATCCAAACAAACGATGTCTCCATAGTCTGTCACCAATATAACAGCATTTCCAGCTACAATTGGCTTTGTCCACTTAACAGGCATGACATTGTTTTCATTTTTTGGCAATTGCGTATACCAACGAGTATGTCCAGTTGTTTTGTTGAAACAATACACGAAAGCGTTCTCATCAACAGCAAACAGCCACTCGCCGATTACAGCAGGCCTGTATAAACCAGAGAAAGCAACACTCCAAATTCTAGAACCCGAAAGACAATGATTTGCGACTAATTGTCCTCCATGACTTAGTGTAAATACGGTGTCATCGCTAACCACTTGCGATGCGTATATATGAAGTAAATTACCTACGCCATCATTTTGAAACTGCGAGACAATATAATCGAACCAAAGCTCATATCCAGTATTAAGGTCATACGCTTTGTATTCCCCTGTAGAATACGCAGCAAAGACAATTCCCTTGTCCACAGATGGCGAGCAATTACCAAGAAATAAGAGGTTTCCTGGGACTTCTTCTTTTGTCCATAATACATTTAAGTGATCGTTTAATACATATAATGAATTATTACTTCCTTGAACCAATACATAGTTTCCAGAAATCGTTGGAGCTGAGCGTATCGCGCAATCTATGTTTATACTCTTTTTTACGTGACCTGTCTTTGCATCTAGTAAAACGATATTACCAAGTGCAGTTGTAGCAATGATGTTACCGTCCGAGGCGACAGCGACACCGCCAATTTTCACTGAATCATCAATACGTCTTGCCAACGGTGTTCGCCATAATAGTTTACGTGACGCAAGATCAAGCGCAAATACACGACCGCTCGGTGTTCCACCAAAAGCGACTCCATTATGAATCACTAAATTAGAAAGAAACCGCTCCTTATAATTTGTTTCTCGTCCAATGAATATTTTAAATAATTTTTTTGCGTTTGTGACGTCAAAGCACTGATGGTTCACCACATGAGTGCACGAACCTCCGGCCTGGTTGTTAGACTTACTAATTTGACACGCAGGCAAGTTCATCGGCTTATTTGCTAAATCCTGATCAATGCTTATATCTTTTGACCCAGACAAGAAAAGTTCACGATGCCCAGTAATTTTGCTTTTCTCTGAACAACCAACCAGCGCTACAGCGCATGCTAACATAACTGTTTGACGTAATACCATATTGCACATCTTTAAACTGCCAATATCTTTTGAAATTTGTTGAATACGCGCACAACACATTTATATACTATTCCATGAACTGCAGTCTACAACTCGAACGTCTAGACTAACAATAAACAAACATCGATGACAATATCAACAAAATATCAGTATGATTTTGGAAAAAATTAACAATTTTCTGCAATAGTTCACATAAGGCAGTTCAGGAGCACCTCCCGATAAAAAATGAACTGCCTTAGAAAAGTGGTTGCTCGTTTTCGACAAAAATAAAATTTTGCTAAAAATAAAAAAGACATTGCTAAGTTATAAAAAAAGTGATGACAAATAACTTTTGCCAATTTGACGACAGAGTTATAAAACCGCTATGTTCGAGATATTGGTTGTTAATTATGAAATGTCAAGAAGTTTATGATGAAGCGATTTATAGCATTAGCATGTTGTATGATGCTGGTTGGCAATTGCGCTCAGTGCACGTTTGAATTTCGGAGGCGTACACTAAAATTCTCTACAGGAGAGGACGGGCTATTAAAGGAACTAGTCACGAAGTTTGGGCCAGGCAATTGGAAACAAATTGCAGAGGAAATGCCTGGACGGAGTACTAAACAATGTCGCGACCGCTGGTGTATGTACCTTTCTCCTGAATCGCGGTGGAGGAAATGGTCGCTGGAAGAGGATAATCTGTTGCGCGAATGTGTGCTTATATATGGACAAAAGTGGAGTGTAGTCGCTCAACGTTTTTATTGCAGAAGCAGTCTCGATTTAAAAAACAGGTACATGCGTTTAATGCGGGATAGCATGAAGACACAGGCGTGCAGACCGGTCGGTGCTACAAAAACTGATCTTCTTAGTACGTTGAATCTTCCTGAGTCTTTGCCTGAGTCTTTTCCTGACGATCTACTGGGATCGTCTGCTAGCTATTTGGAGTGGTTCATGGCGTTGCAAAACGATGGCGACGTTGCGGCTAAATCTATATCTGACTTAATATGGCTAGCTCCATCGGACGCGTCAGTAACTACGCTGGCTAACGGTACGACAGGTCTGTATGATGAATAGTTGATGAGGTGGCGGCAAGGCTATTGTCATAAGGTTATGATCTCAACACACCACGGCTCTTTGTTTCGCCTGTAAAATCTGTTTTTCCAGACTCTGCAAAAATCCACGGTTTCAGGTTAGGTCTCTGTATAATTCGCCATCATCGTCATCTTGCAGCAACGTAGTTCCATCCAACGGAAGCCGACGCAACTAACCTTGCGTGTACCTGATTCCCACACACATTTACAGAACCTTAAGCGGTTACTCCACTTAAGTTATAGTTAAAACTCTTTAATGGGACTGTTGCAAACGCTGCAAAATTGCGCTCCTAACCGCTTAAAACCATTGAAAACGCTAGAGGCTCGTCTCAATTGACGAAACGTTCGCAACAGTTCCTTAATTTGTACTGTTTTTAACAACTATGACCTTTAAAGATTATGTGTAGTCTTATGTTACATGCTATTATTTATATATAAGTAACAGTTCAAACATTCGTTTATGACTTTCCACCAAGAAAAACAGTGCGCTACTTTAGAGGGAAATATATATGCAGATGAGCAGGTTTGGAATACTGCATCGTTTAATAAAAATAGATCCGGTATAATTTTTGCACTATCAGCACCATCTGGGACAGGCAAGACAACTGTCGCACAAAAAGTAGTACAAAATATACCTGGATTGATTCGTTCTGTGTCTTTGAATACGCGAAAAAAACGTTCCACAGAAAAAGATGGTATTGATTATATTTTTGTTTCCAAAGAAGAATTTGACAACCGTATTAAAGAAGGATATTTCATAGAATACACTGAAATATATGGTGCGAAGAGAGGAACTCCAAAAGATGCTTTAGTACAAAATCAACAAAAAGGAATTGATACTATTTGTGTTATTGAATGGCATGGTGTACAAACTCTAAAGAAACTGTACGGACAGTCTGTTGTCTCTATATTTCTCATGCCACCGTCTATTGGTGCTTTAGAAAAACGATTAACGTTACGTAATCAGGATCACATTAATGATATTCAGCAAAGACTTAGGCACGCTAACGACGAAGTAATGTACGTTAAAGAGTATGATTATTGCGTTGTGAATGATCGTTTAGCACAATGCGTGTTTGATGTTTCTAGTATAATTTTTGCTGAACGCCACAAAACTTTTCGTGCGAAATTGTGAATATTGTATGCGAATTTATAAACACGAAGATTTTGCAAAAATGCGGAAAGCTGGGTTGTTAGCGTCTAACGTTTTGGATTATGTAACGTCATTCGTTCAAGAAGGTGTTACTACAGATGAGCTAAATCAGTTATGCCATGATTTTATCATTTCACATAACGCAATTCCTGCTACGCTGAATTACGATGGTTTTCCTAAATCGACGTGTATTTCACTAAATCATGTCGTGTGCCATGGTATTCCTGGGCCGAGGCGTTTGCGCAGCGGAGACATCTTGAATATTGATGTAACTGTAATATTAGATGGTTGGTATGGTGATACTAGTCGTATGTTTACAGTTGGCAAAATTTCTGGACTCGCGAAAAGGTTGATTAACATAGCATATGATTCGTTAATGAAGTCTATCGACATCGTACGACCTGGGATTACGATAGGGGACATTGGATGTTGCATACAAACTTTTGTGGAACAAAACGGTTTTTCTGTCGTACAAGATTATTGCGGACACGGTATCGGACAAGTTTTTCATGATGAACCACAGGTGTCTCATTTTGGTAAACCAGGAACAGGTGTTGTGTTGGAAGAGGGAATGTTTTTTACAATTGAACCAATGATTAATGCTGGAAAATGCGGTGTAAAGGTTTTAGCTGATGGCTGGACTGCAGTTACGCGAGATCAGTCTTTATCTGCACAATACGAACATAGCTTGGGTGTTACTTCTTATGGGGCGGAGATTTTCACTGCTGCATAACCATTAACACCACACACGTCAAAAATACTTCAATAGGTTTGTGTACAAATAGACCAGCTATGAATATACAACTCAGTTCTCGTTGAAATAACTACTTTTTCGACCTTTGTCTTTTCTTTTCTTTTCTTTTCTTTGCTGTTCACTGTTCCTCACGTTCATTTGTCGCCGACAACCCAACTGATACTGTCCAATACGTTGCTATTTTTATAATTGCAATAGTTGTTCGATACGTGCACGTTCCTAATATGCGTTGATTCCAAATCGAACCATCGTCACTGTTAGATCAGAAAACATAAAACAGATGAGACTGAGCCCAGCTTTTACTGTGGTCCTAACAGACGGATTTTGACGAGTGTGGGTAACCATCGTGTATAACCTTGTGGGCAATTGGGGACGCAAGTATCCTGTCAATTGTCCACATGGTTATGCATAGGGTTATCCATCACATACATTTAGTTTTTCCGCTAAATTCCCCTCAAATCCCACTGAAATCCCCAGGATTTCCACTGGACAAAAACGTAAAAAGCCCCGAGAGTTATTTTTATAAACGCAACTTTCGGAGGTTCGGAATTCATGGGTGAATTTGAGGATATCTGCGAAAAACTTGGGCTCCCGCTGTACGTTTTGCCCCCACGAAGACCTGATTATAATGGTGGCGTAGAGCGCGGCAATCGTACGTTTCGGGAGGAATTTTACG
>JAITIY010000012.1 GCA_031279185.1 Holosporales bacterium | reverse complement strand
CCCCTTAAACAACGCATTCAAAAACGAAATCAACAACGGTTTTTTATCATCTTTACCAAATATTGTCTTAAAAATGTAATCAAGCTTCGGATCTAACAAATTAATCATTGCGTATGCTCTAACTGTACCAACACTAAGATCATTATACTGTACTTGCGATGCTGACCACATGATTTTTACACTAAAGGCTCACTTCTTTCGGCACCGACATCAGGATATTAGATGTATGGTCCCGGCGTGTCCACCACGAGCTTGCGGGCCATAGCACTCAGACAACGAATTTTAACTGCAGCATCCATTTCCCGGTGTCAACGGTTTGCGTGCATAACGCACAAGCCACCGCGTCACCAATGTTTCTTAATATCTGATGTCGGCTGAAGGGAGAACTTGCCTTAAATGAGCGACAATTTTATCAGAAACTTGAACTATACTGCCTGATGAAATACGCACGATTCGTAGTTTTTTGTGGAACAACCTTCACGCATTTTCCCTATTTTGCAGGCGAAATAAAGATCCGTGTGGTGTTTAGTGTGATCTTTTACACATTTCCATTAAAATACGTTTTGTGCAATTATCGACGTGAGTTTGAGTGTTTGACAATAGGGTAGGGGAGTGGAGTCGAAATTTGTTAAAGAGTTGCATCATGTTGAATATTAAATTGAACGATGGATACGTAAAACAAACACCTGCTGATACGACAGCGGCGGAGCTTGCGTCCTCACTAAACACGATTGATACTGTTGTGCTGTGCAAGATAGATGGCGTTGTGTCAGATTTAGCGACGAGGCTAATCTGTGATTGTTCTGTTGAATTTTTGGCAATAGATCACACAGACGCGCTCGATGTCCTCCGCCACAGCACTGCGCATTTGATGGCAGCTGCGGTTAAAATACTGTTTCCTGATACGAAACTTGCGGCTGGACCTGCAACTGCGGATGGTTTTTTTTACGATTTTTATAAAAACGAACCATTCATTCCAGAAGATTTAATAACAATAGACGCAAAAATGCGTGAATTAATTAAGGCGAATATTCCTTTTGAAAAAATTGTCATGAATCGTCGTGATGCTTTGAATCTGTATATGAAATTAGGTGAGAACTTTAAAATAGAAATTTTGGAATCATTAGAGGATGAGTTAGTGTCAGTTTATAAGCTTGGTGATGTATACGATTTATGTAAAGGACCACATTTACAAACAACGCAAACTATAGGCCAAGCATTTAAACTCACGAATGTTTCCGGATCGTACTGGAAGGGCGATAAAAACAATACGCAATTACAACGATTGTATGGTACAGCGTGGCCGAATGATGCAGCGATGCAGACGTATTTTACACGAATAGATGAGGCAGAAAAACGAGATCATCGAAAAATAGGCATAGAGCTAGACTTGTTTCATTTGCAGGATATCGCTCCAGGTACAGTATTTTGGCACACAAAAGGTTGGACGTTGTACCGGACTCTGAAAAATTTTATTCGCACAAAAGTAGAACAAGATGGATATAAAGAAGTAAACACGCCAATGTTGGTTGACAGAATTTTGTGGGAGAAATCCGGCCATTGGGAAAAATTTGCAGAGAACATGTTTGTGACTAAATCTGCTGAAGATAAAACAATGGCCCTAAAACCAATGAATTGTCCGTGTCATGTGCAAATATTTAATCAGAAGATCGTCAGTTACAAAGATTTACCATGGCGTATTGCAGAATTTGGCTCATGTCATAGGTTTGAACCATCTGGTGCGTTGCACGGGTTAATGCGAGTACGTGGCTTTGTGCAAGATGACGCACATATTTTTTGTACAATAGAACAAATTGTAAGCGAAACTAAAAAATTTTGCGATTTATTGCAGGATATTTACAAAGTATTAGGATTTGATTCATTTTTTGTAAAATTTTCTGATAGACCACAAAATCGTGCAGGAAACGATGATATCTGGGATTTGGCTGAAAATTCTCTAAAAGAAGCTGCTATATACGCTGGTTTAAATTATACGTTGAACAAAGGGGAGGGCGCTTTTTATGGGCCAAAACTAGAGTTTGTATTAAAAGACTGTCTAGGAAGAGATTGGCAATGCGGAACATTGCAAGTAGATTTCGTGATGCCATCACGTTTGGATGCATACTATGTTACAGAGCATGGAACAAAAGAGCATCCAGTAATGTTGCATAGAGCGGTTTTAGGCTCTTTGGAACGTTTTATTGGAATTCTTATTGAACAGTACGCTGGTAAGTTCCCAACATGGCTAGCTCCTATACAGACTGTAATTGCTACAATCACAGATGAAGCAAATGATGCGGCGTTGACATTGCTGTCCACGTTAAAAGAACATGGCATCAGAGCTGAAGTTGATATTCGTAATGAAAAAATATCGTACAAAATACGTGAACACTTGGTGCAAAAAATTCCGTACATATTAGTTCTTGGAAAAAATGAGGTTAATGACAAAACTGTTACTGTTCGATACAAAAATGATCAGCGTTCAATGTCAGTTGACGATGCCGTGACTTTGATTAAAAACGATTCATGTATTTTTTAGTCCCGGATTCTGTATTTTGGCCAGTAGCGTTGTTACGTGGGTTAAATTGTTGGATTTTTGTGTTTTGTTTGTTGGTTAATCATTATTCAATAATTAATATTATGTCAAATCGATCGAGATGGTTAACTTATCGATTAAAAAAAAGTGCAAAAGCATTGGTAATTACGTTGTGTAGTATTTTGATTACACACCATGCACGTTGTAACACCAAACGAGTGCATGCATATATTGTTGTTGAGTTAGATACAGGAAAAATATTATGCAAAAAGAATATAAACAAAGAATGTCATCCAGCCTCATTAACAAAAAAAATGACGTTGTATCTTCTGTTTGAAGCACTAGCAAAACAACGAATTAATCTTTGCACAAAATTCCGTGTATCAAGGAATGCCGTGCAGCAAATGCGCGCAAAACTAAGTGTTTTAGAAGGCGAAATGATTTCTGTAAAAACAATTATAGAGGCATTAATAGTAAAATCTGCAAATGACATTGCCGTTGTTGCCGCTGAAGGTCTAGCTGGTTCAGTTGAAAACTTTGTGTCTAAGATGAACAAAAAGGCGAAACAGCTAAAAATGTATGATACGTACTTTAAGAATCCTTCAGGTGTACCGAACACAGCACAAGTTACAACAGCCAGAGATATGGCTATTTTAGCTAAAGCATTGTACAAGAATTTTTCTGCATTTTTTGGTGCGTTTGCGATGCGTTCATTTGTGTATAACGGAAAAACATACTACACACATAACCATTTGTTAAACACTTTTCCTGGTACAGACGGTATAAAAACTGGATACACTGAAGCTTCAGGATATAATATAAGCGTATCAATAGTTAGATACGATGAAGCCCACTGCCCTATTCGCTTGATCTGTATTATTATTGGTCAAGAAAGCAGATTAAAACGAGATCAAGAAGTTATATCTTTGGTTGAGCCGCTTTTGCTCAAACGCCAAGCCTATTTTTACAATGCAAATAGTGTGCCGAAGGATTCGCAACGAATTGGCATGTGCATTGAACAACGACCTTCTCAACCAATTTTTGTGAGAGCACCAATATGTACAAAAGACGGGACTAGGTTATTAATTGAAGAATATGAAAACAAACATAAAAGAAAATGCTTTGCAAATATTACCAATTGCTTAAATAAGATGCGTTCAACTATACGTCCTTCACAATCTTAAACTTTATACATCAAACAACAATTGTTTCCATAAACTAGATTTTCATGATAACCAAGCGTTCTTTTCGTACAATTGCCTCTCTTAACACTTACAACCTCCAGCTAAAGACTGAACCTCAGCCGCAAAGTCTGTGTTGATCTTTTCAATGCCTTCACCCACAACGAATTTCTCGAACGTACTCACTTTGACAGGAACGCCAACTTCTTCTGAAAAATCGTTGACAACTTCGGCTACATTTTTTTTACCATCAATAACATACGTTTGTTCTGTCAGTACCACCTCCTCATAAAATTTACGAATCCGTCCTTCGATCATTTTATTTACGACATCAGTTGGTCTATTAGAGTCTCGAATTTGTTCAAGTAAAATAGACTTCTCATGTTCAAGTTCAACACTAGGAACACTGTCGATATTTAAATATTTGGGATTACTTGCTGCAATATGCATCGCCAGCTTTTTCCCGAACTCGATTAATTTTGGTCGATCTGCAGTTGATTCAATGCTGACCAATACGCCAATCTTGCCGACTCTAGCTGCAGCAGTATTGTGTATATACGAGGCAACAACTCCTGTTTTAACATCCAATCGCACTATTCGACGGATTCCTATATTTTCTCCGAGAACGCTTATCAGATCGTTAGTACGATCACGAATTGAAACATCACCAATTTTTTCGTTTAAAAGTTGATCAATTGATGTAATATCACTAATTGAGCAATGCACCGTTACGTCGAATACAAAACTCTGAAATTTTTGATTTTTAGCGACAAAATCAGTTTCCGTATTTACCTCAACCATCGCAGCAGAACTATATCCATTACTAGCCACACCAATCAATCCATCAATAGCTACACGAGACGCTTTTTGAGAAGCCGCAGCTAATCCTTTTTTCCTTAGCCAATCAACAGCTTCATCAAAATTTCCGTTACACTCCACTAACGCCTTTTTGCACGATGTCATACCGGCACCAGTTTTCTCTCGAATAGCACGAATCAAATTCACTGTTATTTCCATAATATTTTGCTCCTTTGCTCCTAAGATTTTTGATAAAAAACAATTCGAAACATCAAGATACAGAAATATTTTCTACATCTTTTGCTTCGCCAATATCGACACCAGACGCACTTAATCCAGAATGAAGTCCATCAAGAATTGAATCTGCAAGCAAATTTGCGCATAAATCAATTGATCGAATAGCATCATCATTTCCTGGAATTGGATGCGTAATATTTCTTGGATTTGAATTCGAATCCACAACAGCAATGATAGGAATTTTCAATCTGTTTGCTTCTTGTATGGCGATCCGCTCCTTGTTTGTATCTACTACAAAAAGCAAATCAGGAACTCCACCCATTTCACGCACACCGCAAAGAACTAAATTCATTTTTTCTTGCTCATGTTTCAATTTTAATATCTCTTTTTTTGTCATTAATTGCGGATTTTCGATAGTTGCTTCGATATTTTTTAATCTATTTATCGATTGACTAACAGTTTTCCAGTTAGTCATCATTCCGCCGAGCCATCTATGATTAACATAATACTGACCACAACGCTCAGCGGCAGATTTTATTATGTCAACAGCCTGAGTTTTTGTACCAACGAACAAAATTCGACCGCCATTGTATGCGACTTGATGAGTCACTTCCAATGCTTTCTGCAGCAAGACCATCGTTTGTTCTAGATCGATAATATGGATACCACTTCTTATGCCAAAAATATATGGAGCCATTAATGGATTCCATCTTTGAGTGATGTGTCCGTAGTGCAAACCAGCTTCGATTAACTGCTTTAAATTGAATGTAGGCAAAGCCATCTTTTTCTCCGATTCAAAAAATGCACACAGCGTAAATCAACAATCGGACGGCAACCAGTAAATAAGGAAACCAAACTGTGAGCGTAAAATATCCATAACCTGTATAAATGTATATCTATTTACTGTTTTTTACAAATTTTTTCATAGGTCTACAGTTTTTTGAAAATTTCTATATTTTGAACCTGCATGTCTAATACAGTACTTCTGCAATTTACCATAAATTTGAATAATTTAAGCCTCTTTTTTCTTGTAATTATATGTAGTAATATTAATTATATTGAATATTGTCTTTAGGGTTATAATGGTTGATAATAATGAGGCGTTCATTCGTCAATATATACGTGAGTTGAAAATGTTCTACAAAGAAATACTAACATCAGTTTCTGTTTTAGCTGTCTGTTTTATTGCTTGGATGGCGACAGGTGGTGGATGTTGGCCAATATGGGTGTTTGTTGCGCTGGCTATTAAGCTCTTAATGCGAGCAATTTCAATTGGACGAATTTCTATTTGGGAAGTAGGATGTTTTGGAAAATGGTTGTCGTTTTTACGACCAGAGTGGGAAGAGCAGCAATTCCAAAAAATAATAAGTTGCGATGAGTTAAATGTCTCAAAAAAATCTGACTGCCGGTACAGCAATTATCCAAAATACGATAGTAGTACAATCACCGCGAGTGAAATAGATGCTCAAAATAGTAAGAAAAAAAGCACAGGAGATAAAAATTTCAGAAAAGATGATGTCCCCTCGAACATCAAACAAGAAGAAAATATTTAACAGGATGTGATCGTGGTTACTGCATTTAGTGGTGGATTTATCACTTTGCTGTGTACGGTACTTGTTGATCAACTGACAAAATCGTTGATTGTTTACCGAGTAGGCTTGTCAAAAGTCATACCGGTAATACCACACCTTAACGTTGTGCATATACGAAATAAGGGCATTAGTTTCGGAATTATGAACAGCAGCAACGTGTGGCAACAAGCGGCAATTTTGTCTATTGCGATCTTGTTGTGTGGGTGTCTCGTGTATCAATTATTTCAGTCTAAACAAAAAGTTTTCTCTCTGTGTGTGGGGGCTATATTAGGCGGTGCAATCGGGAATATTATTGACAGGATTGTGCATGGAGCGGTTATAGATTTTATAGATTTTTATATAAAAGAAGCATATTTCCTCAACTTGCATATAATAGATTGGCACTGGCCAGCATTTAATGTGGCAGACTCAGCGGTTGTTGTTGGCGTGATCGGTCTCGTTGTTGTAACGCATAAACCTGGGAAAGGCAAATCGTCTCTTTTTCGCAAAAGCAAATAAAAAATAATCAGACAAGAAATGTGAAAAATCACAAGAACAACGTGTCGCGAATTCCTATTAAATTTAGTCAATAATTCCTAAATTCTTTAATGATGTATACTGATTCTTCGTAATAATGAAATGATCATGAAGCTTTATGTCCATTATTTTAGCAGCCATGAATAACTGTCTAGTGGCGTCGATGTCTTTTGCCGAAGGTGTGGCATCCCCGCTTGGATGATTATGAACAAGAATGAGTGACGTCGCATGTAGATCAAGTGCACGTTTTATTATATTACGTATATAAAATGGAGTTTGGTCTATTGTTCCTGTAAATAAAATTTCATCTGCGATCAAGTAATTCCTATTATTTAAAAACAAAACATGAACGCTTTCATTTTGATTATATGCATCATTTAAACGACAATACTCAATTACTGCATCCCAAGAATTTAAGATCGAAACATTAGCAACTTTTTGTTTTGATTGACGTATTGTCATTTCGCCAAGAACTTTTAATGCTAACGACGTTAATGGTCCAACGCCAGTTATTTCACATAAACGCGATTCATCAGATAAAACAATGTTCTCAAATGTTCTAAAAGTTTTTAATAATTCTTTTGCAATCGGTTTTGTATCCTTATATGGAATAACGAAAAAAAGAAAAAGCTCTAGGACTTCATAATCATCTAAAGCTTTTCCGTTTGATTGGCGGAACCGTTTTCTAAGCCTATCTCTATGTCCACTATAATGAAGAGGCATTTTAACATTACACTATACGAATACTACACTTTAATCAGTCACCATAATCTGTGATGGTTGTCCCAAAAATTGAGAGATAGTTACTTCAGGATAAAGTGTTCTTTTTGGTTGATCCTTTGGATCTAATAACCATGGATTTTCTATTATTTCGTCAATACTACTGACTAATGATTGGGCGCTATCTACGTTTGCATCATGTGTATCGGTAGGAAATTCTGGATCTTGAAAATATTCAGTTAATAAATCGTCTTTCCAACATTCGCTATTAGTCAGTATTCGTGGTATATGCACAATTAACGAAGGAGAGCATTCGCTAAATATATTTGGGAATAATGATATGTCACTACAAGAATGCTCAGAACTTTGGATAATTGCACTTACTAAGTTTTTGCAATTGCTAAAACATAAGCTTTTCAATTTTGTTACACTACCAGGGATCTGAATACTATTTAATCCAGAAAATGCAAACGCTTCTCGTCCAATTGAATGGAGACAACTACCATCTTCAAAAGTTACAGATGTAAGCGCGTCAGTATGCAAGAAACAACTGCTTCCTATTTTTTGTACTGATCTTGGAATCGTTATATTAGACAATCCAGTAAAAGAAAATACATCTGACGATAATTCTGTTAATACACTTCCACATTCAAATGCTACGTATTTCAGTGACGATGCTTTTGCAAATCCATATTGGCCAATACGTTCTACAGAACACGGAATAACAATAGAGCTAAGACACAGTGCTTCATCGTTCATTAAGTAAGAAAAAAAGAAAGCATTACGATCAATCCGCTGCAATTGACTATCCTTGGCAAATTTTACAGATTCTAAACCATTACAATCACAAAACGCATAAGAATTAATAACGTGCACAGAAGATGGTACATCAAAAGACGTTAATGTTGAGTAACGAAACGCATCATTGCCTATAATTCTCAAACGTGAATTCTCAGAACAAATGACTTTAGTTAAAGATCGGCATTCTGCGAATGATTCAGCTCCGAGTATTTCTACTGAATCAGGCAAATAAACTTCACTAATGTTCGTGTTTTTAAATGTTTTAGCCTCTATACTATGCAATTTACTCTGACAACTGAATAATATATGCAAATAGCCGCAGTCAGCAAAACAACTTTGCCCAATGTATTTTACAGAGCTAGGTATCTCTATTGATAAAAGTCCAGATCTAGCAAATGCTGAATAACCGATTGATTCAAGTGTATCATCACTAGCAAAATCTACCTTGCTCAAAAAAGGACATTCGTAAAATGCCTTAGTTCCAATTTCGTAAATTTGTTCTGGAATCGTTATTTCTGTTATTCCAGCTGATGCAAAAGCTTCTTGCTCAATGTATCTAACGTCTTTTGGGAAATAAATATTGCACAAAGATTCGCAATCAGTGAACGCATTTCTGATACTAGTGCGCAATGTCACTTCAAAAGATTGCAGACTAGAGTTTGCAAATGCCGCTTTGCCAAAACAGACTAAATCTTCATATTGCTGAGTCGGTACAAAGCAAAGATTGTGACAGAACGCAAATGCCATATTACCAATAACTTTAATACATTCAGGTAGAGTCAATGTTTTAAAGTCGTTCCCAGCAAATGCACTTTTTCCTATAACTTGTAACAAGCTGTTGTGCTCAAACGCTACATTTGTGATGTTTGACATAGAAAAACTACGATCTCCGATTATACTAATTGATGGCGGAAAATACACAACGCCAATGTACCGTCTGTATAACGCATTGTTATCTACTGCCCTAGTCTCTAACACATTACCATCAAGAATTATTTTTTCCCTGATATACAGTTTCTTCCTATGATCGTGTATCAACACACTACGCGCTATCTTCGCGCAATTATCATATTGATCCAAATAATACGTTAATCCATCAATTTCTATATATTCGTTTGCATGTGATTGTACATACTGTACTAAGGAGATTAACACTAAATAAAAAAATTTCTCGATCACTTTACATAGATTTCTTCTGTTTAATTCATACTTAGTTTTACTAAAAAAAGATTAATTAATTCTTAATATATACTTAGATATGTTTAAATTAATTAGTGTGTTAGTTCCGATACATATGAGACTGTTATGCGGCTTTTAGAGCTTCCTCCCTACAAATTTAACCGGCGCCAAAAATTCCGTTTTACTTTTGTCGGGCAGAATTAAATTTGATGCCTTTTATTATTGCAATTGATTCTGCGATTTTGTAAGTACTGCCCTGCCCTGCCCTTGCGATTCCTTCAAGAACCAGAGATAACCTTTTGCAGAAAACTGCCCCGTATTTACGAAAGTTTTTATAAACTATTTCCATATTTATCGACGAAATAAACGAAAACTATACGCAGTATATACAATTAAACTTGCATTTTATCCTGTCTCTATAGTTGTTCTTTTTGTTAGGGAGTAAGCTTCTTGCCGCCGCGTTACTCACTTCCCGCAATTGTCCTTGTGTTCTAGTTCAGATACAGATGAGACTGTCCCCCAGCTTTTACGGTGGTCCTAACAGACGGATTTTGACGAGTGTGGGTAACCCTCGTGTATAACCTTGTGGGCAATTGGGGACGC
>JAITIY010000066.1 GCA_031279185.1 Holosporales bacterium | reverse complement strand
CAAGTTAATCATTGCGTATGCTCTAACTGTACCAACATTAAGATAATTATACTGTACTTGCGATGCTTACCACATGATTTTTACACTAAAGGCTCACTTCTTTCGGCACCGACATCAGGATATTAGATGTATGGTCCCGGCGTGTCACCACGAGCTTGCGGCCCCTAGCACTCAGACAACGAATTTGAACTAAAGAGACGTGTGGTGTTGAGCACGAAGAACAACTATGTGGATTATTAATACAATTTTTCATACAATTTACAGGATTGTATCTCGACAGAGGTTTTAGTGTATGGCTGTGTCAGTCAACAAAGTTATTTTGATTGGAAACGTTGGAAAAGATCCTGAAGTCAGGATGAATCAGGATGGCGGAAAATTTTCCACATTTTCTGTAGCGACAAGTGAATTTATGAAAGACAAAAATACTGGAGAGCGAATCGACAAAACTGAATGGCATAAAGTTGTAGTATTTAATGAGCATTTAACGGAAGTTGTTGAAAAATACGTCAAAAAAGGTTCCAAAGTTTATATTGAGGGACAGC
Organism: Holosporales bacterium; assembly: GCA_031279185.1. GTDB lineage: Bacteria > Pseudomonadota > Alphaproteobacteria > BNTO01 > BNTO01 > JAITIY01. The sequence continues at coordinate 6,212 of JAITIY010000066.1, read as the reverse complement.
TTCAAACACGTAAATGGACGGATCAGCAAGGAATAGATCGTTATAGTACAGAAGTTATTGTTGGACGTTTTCGTGGTGAATTGACCTTATTAGATCGAACGTCAAGTACGCCTACAAACACAGATGATATTCCGACAAACACAGTTCAAAATATTGATGTATTAGATGACGAAGTGCCATTTTGATCAAAATAATTATTGTATTATTTGTACAGTTGAAACACAAATTGGTAATAGTGACATACGCATCATGTATGTTAGCAATAGTGTCGTTGTTATAGCGTTGGTCATTGTTGCCAGATAAATTCACTTAAATAAATAAAAAAATTTGAGATAGTGATCTTGATAGATTGAGAGTGTGTAGTGCCAAAAAATGTTAAGTTAAGTGCTGGTTTTGTATTAGTCATTTTGTGTTTCATTGGAGCTGCAATATCAATTTTGCCACCACCTGACGGAGTGAACGCGAAAGCATTTCCGATGTTTGGTGTATTTGTTTCAGTAATTATAGGTATCTTGCTTCAACCATATCCGATTTTAGTCATTACTCTTTTTGGATTCTTCTTGTGTTTGGTGTTTGGATTAATTTCTCCAAAAGAAGGTTTCGCTTGTTTTGGGCAAAACGTCATTTGGCTAATTGCGTTTGCATCAATTGCCGCGAAAGCATTTGTAAAAACCAATCTTGGAAAAAGACTCGCATGCTTTTTTATTCAAAAAACAGGTCATAGTTCGCTCACACTAGCGTATGGGTTAACACTTAGTGAGTTAGCACTGTCCCCAATGATCCCTAGCAACACAGCACGTGCATCGTGTGTATCTATACCATTAACAGTTTCGATAAGTGAATCGCTTGGTAGTAATATTAAAAACCGTACAGAAGACGTAGTTGGTCGATTTTTAAGTTTATGTTCATTACATGCGAATCAATTATCGTGCGCGATTTTTTTGACTGCTATGGCTAGTAATCCAATGGTTCAGAAATTTATGGCAGATTTAGGTGTATGTATTTCTTGGATAGAATGGTTTATTATCGCAAGCGTTCCTGGCTTTATCTGCATATTTTTAATGCCATGGATATTATATAAACTATCTCCACCAAAGCTAAAATGCATTGAAAATGCGGATGAAATTGCCAGTACACAACTGATTGCTATGCCAGCGATGAGTAAAAGCGAGTGGACTACAATGTTAGTTTTTCTTGGTATGCTGATTTGCTGGATCTTTGGAGATATGATCGGAATATCAACTTCTGTTGTAGCTCTTGGTGGGTTATGTGTTCTACTTGCAACGAATGTCCTTGATGTAGATGACATCGTTGGCGCAAAAGACATCTGGAATATTTTTCTTTGGTTATCGATTTTGAATGTCATGGCTAGCAAATTAACAGAGTACGGAATTATTCAACATTATTCAGCAATTTTACGAAATAATTTATCAGGAATTGAGTGGCCAATCGCTTTTTTTGTTATATCTTTCACATATTATTTCGCACGTTACTTGATTCCAGGAAATGTACTGCACGCTTGTGCTATGTTTCCGTCATTTGCTCAGCTATTGATTGAGTGTGGTGTCCCGGCAAAAATGGGATGCATGATGTTGTCTTGTATGACCGCATTTTGTGGATTTGTTACACCGTATGCGTCATCACCGTGTCCATTGTTTTTTAATACAGGATATATTGAACAAAGACTGTGGTGGAAAATTGGATTCGTTACCACGGTTATTTATTTGATAATTTGGATGGTGTGTGGTGGGCTTTGGTGGAAAATTTTGGGTTTATGGTAAAGACCTACTGCACAAAGATTAATTATCTTACTTATATACCAAATCGTGAAAAGATTTGTGCACAAGAGTCCAGAAGCACCGGCTCCGAGCGCCACATCAGCCGAGCATCGAAACTTACGTTAATTAACGTTTGTTGTATTTCTAATTCATCTTATTCATACTTAAAGCGTTTTGGATTAAACAACTTTGTTATTTTCTAAATGACAAACAAGAATAAATGTGGGTTGTTCATCACATTTGAGGGTGGTGATGGTAGCGGGAAAAGCGGTCAGAGCGACATGCTATTCAGTAGACTAACGGATGCATATCCGAACATATTAATAACTAAAACACGAGAACCTGGGGGATCTGAAGGTGCAGAGCTTATCAGAAAAATGTTGCTTGTTGGTGATCCTGATAGATGGTATCCAGTTTCTGAAATGCTTTTATTTTATGCTGCCAGATATGACAACTGGAGACGTAGAATTTTACCGGCGCTCATGCAAAATGGAATAGTTATATGCGATAGGTTTTTCGATTCATCAATAGTGTACCAGGGATTTGGATTAGGTTTGCCTGAAAAATTCTTTAACGCTATCCACGAAATGTTTGATCTTCCAGTTGCATCCTCCTGCCAGCAAGCGAGATCATTTATTCCTGATCGCACGTACATACTTGATATCGATCCAGTAAAAGGTATATCGAGGTCTAACATCAGACAAGTTGATGATGCAGAAAAAGAAGATCGTTTTGAACAAATAGATATAAATTTTCACGAAAAGATTAGGCATGGATATTTAAAAATTTGTGAACAAAATCCTGAACGTTGCATTTTGATTGATGCAAGTATGTCAGTAGAGCAAATTCACGAAAGCATATGGAACGATATTAAGCGTTATATATAGTAGAAAAGAAGTGTATAAAAAGTTTAACTCTTTTCAGCAGTTTAATACCGTTTCATCCATTGAATTCCAACACCAGAGTCATCTTTTTCTGTACTAAAATTTGCTTCTACGCCAACTTCTTGTGTGATATCATAGCGCACAGTTACCTTAGTGTTGTTTTTTGTTGAGATATCTTTGTTAAAAAAAACTCTAGCTCCTTTAATGCTCTTTCCAACACGTATACTTTGCACAAGTTCACCACTAGATACATTTTGCGTTTCTACGATTTCCAATGAATCTAATTTGAATTTATTACGCAATTTATCAATAAAACTAAGCGGATTACCTTGTAGCATCTGAGAAGAAAACGCTCTAATTTGAAGATTTTGCTGAACGGATAATTCATTAATGCCATGACGAAACAACAACAAAGACAAAATAGCTTCTGAGCTGAGGTGTGGTTTTGATTGTAACGTTATAGTTGTGTTAGATATATGGCCAGCTAGTATAGCAACAATTTCTGTATGGTTAATTTCTGTTGCCAGAACTACCTTGATATATGGATTGTTAACATGCACGTCGTCGTAACAAATAAATCCGTTACGCACTACCATAATTTCCCCGAACAAATTGTAATGACTAGATTTTTGTGGATCAATACGCAAGGTTCCAATTAAATATGGTGACGCAATAGTACCGTTCGCTACAATTGTACCAACTAAGATGCATTTTAAATCATTAGACAGCACTACTACGTGCCCAGTTAACGTAATGTTTAATTCAAATAATTTGGATGCTGTTTTAGAGGACATATCAGAGACGGCATTAGTCAGAATCTGCACACCTTTTTCTTTAATTGTCCACTCATCTGGACGGATTGTAACATTTGATGACTCAGATGATACATCAACAACCATTTCGTCAATTGTTATGTTTCCTGTAACCATTGGAGATTTGGATTTTCCAGTTATTGGTCCACACATTCGAAGGGGACCACTTACTCTAGCCTTGACTACCTTGCCGTATGTTACTTGCAAAAAATAGCAGTCTAAGTCGATTGTTAAATTTGGTTCAAATGTATGCATACAAGAAAATAGCGCGAATGCACCACGTCCATTAGCACACCTTTGCTGTGAGTTTGTACAACGAGATGTAGTCTGTTTTAACGCAGGAGACGTCGTTCCGTCATCTAAATGTATGTGTGTGATTTTTAATTCGCTGCCAACACCATTAGCTTGCAGTGTTATGTTCTTTAAAACCACTCCATTGTTAAAATTCTCGTAAAAACCATTTTTTAGTGCAAATGTCCCGGTAATAACAGGGTTAGATAAAGTGCCTGCAAAAGTTAGCTGTGAAGAAACTACTCCAGAAATTATATCTCCTGTATTTAGAAATATACCAATTGGTCGTAATGAAAACGTGCCCGCCATCTTGCCTTCTAATATAATACTATTATCAATAATTGGCTCTTTATCGAGAATTTTAGAAATCCCAGAAATTAGTTCGCTTAAATTCTTGGCAATCATTTTTAAAGAGACTTCTAAACAATTTCCATTGCCGCTATCTATTCGTAGGGAATTCATAAAAATTTGATTCTTAGAAAAAGTAATTGATCCACTAGTGCTAATGTTTAGGGTTTTTGCACGAGAGTTTTTGATTTGTCCTTGTTTTAAGCTAAAGTTAACAAAGCAACATTTATTATCAATAGCACCATCAATATTAGCGTCGCCAAAATATAAGCTATTGTCTTTATTATACAGATGAATAGTCGGTATTCGCCATTTACAGTTTTCTTTTGTTTCAAAAGAAAATTTCGATGTTTCGATTTTACAAGAATCTATGTTTATTACAGTTTTATCAACATATTTTTTAAATAAATCAATATAAAGATTATTGATCGATAACTGTTTGTTATGTAATTTACTTTTAATATTTTGAACGTTTAAACAATTTCTTTTGAAAGTACCATTGAAAGTAAAAATTCCGCTACAAGTAAAAGCTAATCCATCGCAATCGTTTGTAATCACACAATTAGCAATATGAACATTGTTAACATTTATATTGTTAACTGTAGTTTCCTTGAACGATCCTTTTGAAACATCTATCTCTATAGAATCGTTTATTTTTACTTTTCCACAAATCACTTCTGTATTATACGGAATAAATACATATCCTTCTGCAAAATCTGTCGGTATTTTGCTAGTACTATGTGATGCTGTACTGCTTAAAAAGCCAATAAAATCACCAAGTTTTTCATGCTTCATGTTAATACTTCCGCTACTTCTGTTTAAGAAATCAAACGAACATTTTGCAATATTCCACTTAGTAATTAAATTTTGTTGATCAATCTTTATATCTCCTGTTATTTCCAATGAAGGTGACACTAAGGAACAATTGCATTCACAGCAGCACAAATTGCTTTCAAAAGTTGTTTTTATATTGTTTAAGCACAGTGTAGAATTACTCGTTAACTCTTTGACTACTAAATTTTTTTTGTTGAATTTAACGCTATATGCTTTAGTTCCATATTGAAGGTTGTTCACTGAAATTGATTGCATATATTTCAAGATAGATAATTTTCGCATTTGCGCCAAACAAACAGCATACGCGTGATTAACGAATGACTTGGTGCGCGTTGTTTGGTTTTGATTTGTTGTATCATCACTGATGGGTTCTATATTTTCAATATAAACATCTCTAACACACATTTCTACTTTTAATGTTTTCAAACTTAACTTAGCTACAATTCTATATATTTTAATACTTGTACCTATATTCACTTCGTTAATATTAAATACAAAAGGAAACAAGCCGGAAATATGTCCAACCTTCACAGCTGATTCGTAATATTTTTCACAAAAATGGTTGATTAATCTTTGAGGTATATGTGTCTTTAAACACCCAATATAAACCATTATCAATACTCCGAATGTCATTAATATTCGTTTTATCGGGGTAATTAATCGTATAACGAAAGTAAACATTTCAATTGATCAAGTAACAAAAGCTATAACAATGATGCACTATACCTCCAGTTTATATATGTTTAAGTATTTGTTCCATTTTTCTTTGTGGTATCACTCATCACACCACATGTCCAAAACACCACGCATGAGATATTTTCTTGATACATTTGATTAAATGAGTTATTGACATGGAATTCCGGCGCATCAAAGATTTAATCGATCTGTCTTTCTTATCCTTGGCTCCAATTAAAATTGCCAGTGTGTATAAGTTCATGACTTTGAGACTGCCCCGCGAGAGTTGCACTCCTACGAATGTACTCCATTTGGGTTGCCCCATTCAACGAAGAATGAGGGCGGTAATTGTTATATTTCTCCGTATTTCGCAGAAGTTCCTTTCTCATTTGCGTTATGTTATTCGCCAACAAATCTCCTGCGTAAAATTCCTCCCGAAACGTACGATTGCCGCGCTTTACGCCACCATTATAATCAGGTCTTCGTGGGGGCAAAACGTACAGCGGGAGCCCAAGTTTTTCGCAGATATCCTCAAATTCACCCATGAATTCCGAGCCTCCGTCAACCTGTATCGATTTCACCAAAAAAGG
>JAITIY010000063.1 GCA_031279185.1 Holosporales bacterium | reverse complement strand
GCAGTAAATGTAGGAAAAACTTATAACATCAACACACATGACATTACTGCGTTTTAAACATTTTTAAGATAAATGAGACTTCTATCGAAACCTCAACAATCAAATGTTGGAAAAGAGATACGGTGCGGAAGCGGAGCGTGCTCAGATGTACATGAATTCAAATACAGGTCCTAGATCGCAACAGGCTCATATGCCAAGAAGCTGATTTCGGAAAGTTACGAAAGAAGTTTATTGTTGCAAATGTTCCATTAGCGTAATTAAGTCATCAGGAATTGGTGCTTCAATGTAAAGCATTTTATGAGACATCGGATGTTCTAACGCGATAGAAAAAGCGTGCAATGCTTGTCTTGGGAAGCATTTGACTTCAGTTGGAAATGAATCGCTGTTTGCGATCTTTTTGTTGTACACTTGATCTCCAATTATAGGAAACCCTTTAAATAAGCTGTGCACTCTAATTTGATGTGTACGACCAGTTAGTAAATGAAAATGCATTAAACTGATTGATGCATTAGCTTGTCCAAATATCCATGTTTTTTTTAATTCATAATTTGTTATCGCTAATCTATCCGACGAATTACCATTCGATAATGATTTAGTTTGTACATTAATGGTTCGCATTTTTTTCCGGTCTATTTTATTTCTAGCGATATAAGTCTGAATTGTTCCAGAAGTAGAACATGGACGCCCATAAACTAATGCGATGTAGGTTCGTTTAGCTTTCTTATCAATTGATCCGTTGTTGTTTATTGTTGGACGAAACTGTTCTGCTAATGCCACATGTACGGTATTAGTTTTTGCTACGAGAATTAATCCTGATGTATCTTTATCCAGACGATGCACAATACCAGGATGATCTCCGACATCAGAAAGTTTTGGATAATTCGCCATAATCGCATTGACTAAAGTGTCGCCGTAATGCCCGATTGCTGGATGCACTACAAGTCCTGCGGGCTTATTTATTGCCAGCAGGAATTCGTCTTCAAATACTATGTCAAGTTTAATATTAACTGGAGTTATTTCTGATTCTGATCTAAGCGTTTTTATTAAAGCTATTCGATCATTTTCTTGAACTTTACTTTTTGGCGAATGAATTACGATCTCGTTGCATGTTATCGCGCTTTGCTCAATTAATTTTTTTGCATGCGAACGACTACACTTAAGCAAAGCAGATAAAGCAACATCCAAACGACAGTTGCTTAACAACGAAGGAACAATAAAAACGTTAGCGTCCAACCAACCATCCAATTATTAGAATCAACAACACTATAGTTCCAATAATAGCCACTCTTTTAAAAATCAATGATTTTGGCAAATTATTACGATTTGCCGGAGAAATAGTTATTTTTGAAATATAGTAATTACGCATAAAATCCATAAAAACCACTAAGTATAAAATATCAGACACACGAAATAATAACAAAAGTTGTTTGGAAGAATCAATCTCGCGGCATGTATCTGTGTAAGAGCGTAAAGCCTGCTTTTTTCAAAGCGTATTATACTAATTTTAGTTGTGGAACTTTTTCTTTGACGAATTTTGATCTAATATGCGCGATAATATCACGGCTTGCATCTAAACGCGAAAGTGACATTTGGTATAAATCATTAAAAGAGACATACACAAACATAGGCTTGGAAAATCCCTTGAATTGCTCTGGAGAGGAAATAAGCTTTGTAAATGGATCTATTTCAATAGGTGTATATATGTATTGAGTGATTCGAGACATAGTGAATGGATCCCATGAAGATATTATTTTAGCGAAAACAAATCCCTCGTTATCAGATATCATGTCATCTCCTTCCAAAAATTCTGATTTTTGAAGTTTCGAAGAAAGTCTATTTTCAATAAATTGCGTATGAGAAGGATCCTCTGGAATCATCGCTATTTTTTTCCCATCAATAGTTAAAAGTGGCATTTGTTGTCTTAAATGTGTCAACAAGGATAATTCTTGTGTGCAATTCTTAGCATGCAATGTTTCACGTCGTTGTATGCTACAAGCTGCAGCCTCTGCAATAGCATATAGTTGTGCGATATTTGGAATCGTTGTTATTACGAAATTGCTGCAAAGTGAATGATTCATAAGAATATCTGACATAGTTGTACAACAGTTTGCAGCAGAACGGAAAAAGTGATGCTGAGTGAGTAAAAATGTATGTATATTGCGATTATACTCAGATTCTGTGCTAATAAGTGTGTTATATAAACTTGCAATTCTTTCAGATATATCAGCTGAAGGGAACAAATTAGCAATAATGTCGTTAAAGTCATCGCATTCATAAGTTGCGTATTCACGCACACCAATTAAATCAACAAATTGCGATGTAATTTCTGATATGCATGACAAAATGCTTTGTCCAATTTTACGCGTTGACAGCCTACACTTACGACGCGGAGTAATGCTAAAACATGAAGCATCCTTTACAGTTAACGCGAGCTGTTTTACTTTATTTGTAATGTTATATAGCTTACTTTGTAAGTCTGACAAAGTATTTTCATCGTTTAAATATTGCGTTGATATAACATCAAAGTCTGCAATTTGGTAGTAGTATGTTTGCACAACAGGAGCTAGCGATTTCATAGCGATTGACAGCGTAAAGCAATTTGAGCACGACTCTGCGCTAGCAAACGAACATGTACATATTATGTATATATACACTTTCAATACTGCCATAACTGTAACTACGAGTTGAGCAAAAAAAACATTTATATGTTATCTTTACTCAAAAAGAATAATAAAATATTAATATATTGTATTCACAGTTATGTTGTCATTGCATTAAAAATTCGCTAGCTTACTAAATATAAATTTTAATGATAAAATTAAATATTCAATGCGTTGTAGTGAGTTGTCGTATTGTGTGTTGTTGAAGATGTTTACCAGCTACTTGCAGCAAGATTTTGTCATGATTTAGCTTCTCCAATTAATACTATTGGTCTTTTATTGGAAACGTCATGCGATGACACTGTACTTGCGAAACAAAACTATGCATTGTTGGTTGATTTATTAAATTTGTACCGTATATTTTTTTCTTATGATCAACAAGAAAAGTTTTTAGAAAAAACTTGTACTGTTATTCAATCAATTTGTTCTAGAAAAAAAGTACAATTCAAGCTTAACATTAATAAAAATACCAACAATAAAAACACACACGACACAGGTCTCAGTAAGATAATCGCATGTATATTTTATATATTCATTCAAACAGCAGTGGCAAATGATATATTTTTTATTGAAGAAACTACTGACTTTAATTACGAATTAATTTTTTTAAATTCTAGGGATTTCTTCTATAAAGAACTTTTAGATATAACAAATGGAAGTATTGAGCGACATAAACTACACGAATCTAAGTATGCAATTCACTATTTATTACAATTGTTACTGAAGAATTGTGGGAAAAAGCTAGTGTCAAATATCGATAACCAACAAGCAGGAATGACTAGTTTGCTTATTCTTACACACGTTGCATAAAGTCGATTCGCAGCTAAAATGCTCATAATTTACAAAAAATTCTGATTTTGGTGGTTTTGAAAAAAGTTTAGTATTGGTAAATATTTACAAATAGCAACGTATTTTCACGTACTCGTTTTTAATCTGTGTTATTTGTTGTTGGTTGCGTATAATGAACGTAAGTTTCTTTTTCAAGTTTTTTTCGTATGAGTGGCGTTCAACAGAGAATGTATGGTTCGTTTGCTGGGCTCGACATTGGCACGGAAAAAATAAGTTGTGCTATTGGTGGTATAGTATACACAGAAGATTCTGTTGCACCGAATATAGTATTGTCTGGTTTCGGCCAAAGGGCAGCTCGTGGTATTAATACATCAGGAATTTCTGATTTAGAGGCATTAGAAGATTCCGTATTAAATGCGATATATACTGCAGAAGAAAATGCGCAAAAAAATATAAAAGAAATATACGTAAGTATTCCGACATCATTAATTCAAACACGTATTGTTAATACGAACTTGTCTCTATCAGGAAAAACAATCATTCAGGATAGTCATATTCGAAAATTATTTAACGTATCAAAAAGCATACCACTAAATAGTGATCAATATATAATACATGTGTGGCCGCTATATTATACACTAGATGACATGAAAAACATTAATGATCCAGTTGGGATGATTGGTAAAGAGTTGTCCGCTGTTTGTCATGTTGTTATGGTTTCAAAATCTTATATCCAAAACATTACGCATTGTATTGGTAAATGTAATCTTGATGTAGCAAGTTTTGTCGCTGATCAATATGCTGCAGGATTAGCGTGTCTTATTGATGAAGAGTCGGAGCTAGGATGCACGTTGATTGACATAGGTGGAAAATCGACGCAAATTTCATGTTTTTATTCTGGAAATTTAGTGTGGTTTGGACACATTCCTATAGGTGGATTTCATATAACTTCAGATTTAGCAAATATGCTTTCAGTAACGTTATCGCAGGCAGAACGCATAAAGACGCTTTACGGTAGTTTTATTGAGGAAGATAAAGTATTTGCTGAAATGGTGCCGATTACTCAGATAGGAATGAAAAATGGTCCAAATGTGCATTATGTATCGAGAAAGGTAATTTTTGAGATAATGAAAGCACGTGCCGATGAAATTTTGGATAACATAACAGATGTTCTTCGCGAAGCGTTTCCACAGGTTAGTCCAATGGTTTTTCAAAAAATACTCCTAACTGGCGGTACCTGTCATTTGCAAGGACTTACAGATATGATAGAAGAACGCTTGAATATTTTAGCACGGCTGGCCTTGCAGACATGTATCGATGGACAAGATAGTATTTTGCAATCTTATTCTTTTTCTACATGCGCTGGATTGCTGCGTTATGCTGCAGGAGAGTATCTTGGCAGTAGAAAAACGAAAAACGATAAGCCAAAGAGTTGGTGGAAGCGGTTGCTATTTAGCAATTAGTGTTAGTTTCGTTTTATAAGCTTCAGATATAAATTTTTCGTAATACAGTATGCGATTTCGCCATTCACGTAATGATACAAAATCTTTTTGTTCGAGTAATTGCTGTATAGTTTCATTTGCAATTTCGTATAACTCTATTATTTTCGCAATAAAGCTATCGCATGAATCTGGAGATAAATTTGAAATTTCTTCATAAAGGTTAACAACGTCACTCGCAATAGTTGCTTGATTTTCCAGATTAATTCCGTGTATATCATGTAAAATAAAGTCTAATCGTTGTACTGAATTTTGCAATAATTTATAATGTTGATGCGCTAGCATTAATTTATTTTTATCATCTCTATACTGCATACAATATTGAAAATATTTATTTCTTAAAATATCTTCATCGATTTTAAATGAAACAGATATATCAAAAAATTCAAATGGATTGTTGCTTACATTGCAACAGGAATTCATGTTATGCCCTCTATTTATTTGTGCGACATGACCCATTACACGTAAGACAACTTTGACTTGAGCAATTATTTTGAAAAATAAATCCACTACTTTGTCCAACAGTAGTAAAATCCAAAACAGTATTATTAAGAAATATTGATGAACTTGCATCTGCTATAAATGTAATTCCATCTATATTAAATACGTCATCTGTTGTGCTGATATCATTTGTAAAATTCATGCAATGGTTAATTCCTGACTCATTTTGATATACAAAAATTCGTATACCAACTGGTGTTGGATGTTGCTCTAATATGAATTCATTAATTTTCTCTAATGCTGATGTCGTTATGGAAAAGTTTACCATCTTGATTACAATCCATGCTTAAATACAGAAGAATTTAACATGATGTGAGGTATTGACAATACATGTTTTTCCAGTAAGATCCGATTATATTAGCCCTCGTGGCGGAACTGGTAGACGCGATAGACTCAAAATCTATTATTCTTTCGGATGTGGGAGTTCGATTCTCCCCGAGGGTACCAATCATTAATGCGCAAGTTTGCAAAACTAATCACAGAAATAGAAAAATTTATGATCGTTGTGTATTTATTTGTGTTCTAATGTATACAGGGGAAACATATAGAACATGAGAAAACTGTGCGATTTTTCGTAAGTATCTTTCTTGTATTGTCACTTGATATGCAAGCAGCGTTAAACGAATTGACGTTAAATCGCTTAATAACATCAAACTCACTAAAAAAGAAACTACATGGTTTATTTCATTTTTTAGAACAATGCCAATTCGCGTTAACAAACAAAAACGGTACTCTTTTAATGAAAAGTTATGAAGATTTGCTGCAAAATTTTATAAAAATAAGCGTGGATGTAGAAAAGATCTTACGAACCAAAATTGATGTACCTCTATTAGAAATTGTAACTCAGTGCATTTTGTCAATTTATTTCTACAAAGAAACATTGCTAAAAACAGAAAACATAAATTCAAGTAATACAATAATGAACATTCTTTGTAATGAAACGTTAATGAATAAAACTCCTGTATTAGGAAATATATTTAAAATACTTATAGCAGCTACAATTGACAAAAGAAGTGCGAAAAACAATGCATTAAAAAATTTGGATATAGATTTAAAAACATCACGAGATATTTTGAAATTATGTTCTTTCGAAAAAATTTATGATGCAGTAAGCAATGAAATTGCCAATGTTATTGTAATGGTTGACTACACAGATACGGATTTACAAAACGACACTATAGAAATGCCGCAAAAACTTCATAAAAACGATGAATCGTCATCTAAAGTTGAAAGTGAAAGAGAAAACATTACGCTGATTGTAAATAATGATTTGACTAAAACGTTTGCCAGTATCGTAAATAAAGATAATAACACACAGCAAACAACGTATACGAAAACTGATGATAAACAATTAGTCAAAAAAACTATTGCCAAAAACACAATACACTTGCAAGAATCAGCTTCTATTCAGCCAACGCCGAAAACACCAAGTATTGTCAGCGAAAGTAAAACACACAACAAAAACGATTTAGAATACAAACTGTTGACAGATTTAAAAAAATTAAAACACCAAACGAACTCTCCAGAAAAGATTTTGTTAGCATTATATTGTCTCGCATATTTTTTCCCAAAAAAATCATGCCATTATAACAAAATTCAACAATTACTGTCCAAATTGACTACTAAATTTATCTCTGGACCACTAAAAGTGGATGTGTCAAAGCGTTGACTCGCAAATACACAATTGTTTGTTTTACTATTGCAGCAAATTAATCTTAAAATTTTGATAAATTTTACTATTTTAATAGACGTATATTTATATAATACCATTAGTCGCCATTGTCATAATTACTAGCGTTTGTCATGATTATCATGTAAACATGATTCCAATAGGGGCAGAAAAGTGTTACCAAGAAAAATACTTTGTTATAGCAAAATATCTTTGTGCTTATACGCTTTTTGTTCAGGAATAAGTACATACGGAGTATTCCCGACGTCAGAAAAGGCATTGAAGAAGGAAGAAAAATTTTTACTGAAAATTGCGAAGAAAATACATGCGGAAGATGAGGAAGGTAGTAAAAAAATAAAATCACAACAAGAGCAAAACGAAAAGAAAGAAGTCGTAAAAAATAAAAGTAAGGAATTGGTCAATGTATCAAATGAACAAGAGCTTACAACAACTGAACAGGTGAATTTAAAACGTGTTGTTAAAGAAGCACCAAAAATCCATAATAGCGATACTGAATTTAACACTAAGCAAAATAAAGCGACAAAAACTATCGATGAAAGTAAACAAGTTTTTTCAGGATTCTATGGTGGAATCGATGGAAATATAGTACACAACTATCCTAAAGCTGAATTATGGAGTAAAACTTATAGTTCAACAGTTCCTGATGGAACTAATAATGCAGCATACATTCAACGTATCGATGCAATGAACAGTATGTTTTATGGATCCTATGCTTACAACAATAATACTTGGACAGCTTCAGGAAAAATATTTGCAGGGTATGACATTTCAATCTTAAAAAGGTTTCGTATAGGAATTGAACTTCAAGGAATAAAAGGATGGCGTGAAACAGAAATTACTTCATCAGGAGTGTACTGCGCTAGGTCTCGTGATGCAGTGGCGAACGGAATGACAAAACAATTTACATTTAATGGGCAACTTACTGATGAAGTCGATTTTGCATATGTTCGTCAGACAATAAAAACACCATATGCTATGTCACTCTATCCAAAGTTTGGTGTTACTTTATCGAAAGGCGTACTTTTCTACACCAAAATAGGTATCAAATACGAAAATATCAAAATTACAGATTGTACTGAAACAATAGACGTACTTGTGCAAAAACTACCGAAAAAAGAATCAGACGTAATTTTTTGTCAAAATAAACCTGCATTTGTCGCAGGTATTGGATTAGAAGCAACAATAAGTACACAAACATTTCTTCGAATGGAATGTTTATGTTCAGGAACATCTGGATTTGTTTTAGACAGTAATGATCTAAACACTATGACTACAGATCGAACTTTAGAAGCGATAAAAATTGAATCATCCAGAAATTTTTCATTTGGATTTGGTGCTGGAATCCGTTTTTAATTTATAAATTTTCGTTTTTTACAAAATGCATCGCACGGTTGCGTTTTTTGCGTCCAGTGATAACGTATCGAGCATTAACACTGAACGTAAATTTGTGTGCAAGAATCTAAACGGTCAGTACTGGCAATCGTAGCAATTCAGTCGTTAGATGACTCTGCCACGACTAATTGTTCAAGAACGCTGGGGTCGAACCACGTTTTCAAACCGCCCCGGCACAGATCATCACGACTAAATAAGCGAATCACACCGTCATTAGCCATCAACCATCGGCTACGTGACTTAAACGCTTCAAACTCAGCCTTTACTAAATCACCAAATTCACGAGGATATTCTGCACGTCCACATTTGGCAACGGCATCCCAAAATTCAAATAGCCGCGTGGTGATCTGAGCAGGTTGAGTAGTTGCCGTTTCAGCTACGGCTTTTTGACTAGCTATGGCCGCATCTTGAAATTTTATTCCTGTTACAATATCGGCTATGTACGGGTTACTTGTACCAAACGGTGTTATACAAACACAGACACCACTATTAAACGGAGTGCCATCCTGCTGGATTAACCAGCCACAACACTGTGGTTTGACTTTTACTTCGACATCAGGCATACGTTCACAGTCGCCACGTATAGACAGCACGTTTGTGTCGTGGTCATCTTGCATTGTTTTGAAAACATCTACGACTTTTGATCTGGGATGATGGAACTCGCTGCTAGAACATATCGTAACCAAGATCGGCAACGAAGGCAAAAACCAAGGAGTACCTGGATCAATTAGTTGCTTGCGTGGAACGATTACGTCCAGAATTTCACCTCGTTTTAGTCCTAACATCGCGGCATTACCTGACAGTATGTCGAACACCCACCCTGTCCCTGGACTACAAGCAAAAGATATTGGACACAATCCACGAGAAGCCGCGACGTAATCAGCGACGCCGGACCTGGTTCCTCGAATGAATCGTACGCAGCTTGCAAGCTCTTCTGATGAATACATCGAACGTTCCTCGCCGATTATCTGCAGGAGGAAGTGACTGAACAGCTCACAATCTGACTCATGGCCGGCAAAAGGAGGACTAGTCCGTGCACTGATATTGTAAAAACTCGCTGGTGGGAGCTCCCTAACTTTTGACAGCATCATGTTAACAATAGCTTCTGCAGACCGATCTATTACTGGTTGAACCACAGCGGGGCATCGCTCGGCCGCAATCAAGATGTCATTCATTTTGGCAACAACGGTACGAATACTAGTTGGTGCGCCATCCCAATGATCTAGTACGTTCTTCATCGCGCTAGCTGTTTCGCTAATGATTGTGCCTGGGTTTTTAGCAGTTGTTGCCTGTAACCTCCGAGCCAATTGTTCTCTCCATGCTTGGCAAGACTCTAGTGTATATGTATCTGTGTCTGGGTCTTCAACCAAGCCAGCAAAGTTAAGAGTCGAAACGCCCAATTCAGATTCTACCAACGACTGTACTTGCTGCAGTATGAATGCATTGACCTCCCACCACAATTCGCACAACCCCTGGTTTTGGAATACAAAGTCATAGCACAGTTTATTGAACGCTTCTTCACTCGTGTTAGAAAAAAGGTCCGAAACAAGACCCGCTGCCATTGTTGTGTCAATTACCATCTGATTAGTCAACATGGCACATTTAAGAAAATTTGCAGGATTATATCTGGCGATCACACTCAAGTACTCTTCGCTTTGAGAATTGTACGTAGCTAATCGGCAAGCATCACCGCGCTTCACTTTCATACGATCGGCCACAAACATCAGCACGAAACAGGCGTATAATGACTCTGGAAGTCGCACAACCTGCAGACAAGGGCAGTGATTGTGTAGTTCTTCGAGCTGAAACTTGTTTGGATTTTGGAGCCACAGTTCAACATTATCAGCTTGCAAATTACGTTCTTTCCTAAACACAGGGTTCAACACACCGATACTATAGCCTTGTATTATATCGAACGCCTTTTGGCGAAGAGTTTGTTGAATTGGTTTAGGAGGATTCAACACAAGCAATTCAGAGCAATTTAGCGTAGCTGACACAACTGCTAATGCAATAAGTTCAAATTTTATTTTTTGTAAGATATACCGCATAATCATTTAATTATAACACCATTATAGTGTATTGTAACACAATTTATACAGAAAAGCATCCAATTTGAAGCGCACGCATATACTTTTTTAGACTTCATATACTTCGCGTTTGCAGGTGAGTACATATGAAACTATGCAGTAGCGCGCACGTAGACATTTGTTGTCGCCTATGACCATATATGAAATTAATAAAAGAGACGGTATGTTTTCAACTATGTGCTTGCAACATCCTCAAAAAACTGCATGTTGCTGCCGAGAAAAGACATCAAGCTGGTTCCCGCGACAAAAATGTCAATTATGCGTAAATAATTTGTTGCCAACACGCCTACGTCACTTTTTTCTCCGTTCTGATTCTTGAAAACAGCATCGAATTTCTTGATGCTTTTGTTTTTTTGTGTCAATTTAACATTTTCAATGTTATTGCTTCCTATAAATGGTAAAAATTGCGTAAGAATTTTACATAACTTTTCGCAAAACAATTTATAGTCCACCGTTATATCCTTATCCTTAAACAACTTACGTGCAATTACCTTATAGGCCATGTTTTTGTTTACCCAAACTATGAGCTCATCTTGGTTTGACTTAACACACAAAGCTTGCAGTTCTGTGAATTTGGTTGTTATTAATGATTCATCGTCAGCCTGCGTGCTCTCGTTTGTTGTGGTTTTCGACGTCAAAGTATCAGATTTATGTGCAGACGATTCTGTTGTAGCACTGTCAACACGTTTTCCTTCATTTGTACTGGATTTAGTCGATGAAGGGTCTTGTTGTTTCGTGTCTTGCGCAGCGGCTTTATCGCTTTCTGGTAAATTATTTGTGGACTCATTTTGGTTTGGTTTGTCATCTTTTTCAGATGGGATTGAACTTTCCTGACTTGATGAACCAAACGGTTGCGGACTCGGTTCAGGTCCAACAGAGTTTTGACTAGTGTCAGTGTCCGTATTTCCTTCTTTTTGATCAATTGCTTCCGCCTGATCGCTAGCTTGCGGCTTTACGTCTTCAGCGGCATCGGCACTACTTATAGGTTCGCTTTTAGCTTTAGTGTTCGCGTTTTCGCTTTGTTGAACTTTTTCCACTACTGATTTATTGTCGACGGCAGATTCATTGGACCGCTGCGGCATATCTTGTTTGTTCTTGTGCCTGCTTGTTTTATGAGCTTTTTGAGTTTTTGCTTTTGTTGCAGAGATTTCAGGTGCGCTTTTGCTTTTTGGATTTTTTTGCAGATTATCGCAGCTATTCAATAGCAATACGCTTCCTATTGCAAACAAAACATAAAAGCGAAACATAAAACACACTATAAAATATTTATTCTATAAATAAATTATATTTTAGTTTTTCAAAAATGAATACTAAAAACTATATAAAGGGAGATGAAATTTTAAAATATCTTATTAGACAATTTAGAAATGCAAGTTCTCATCCTTTCCAAACATGGCAAAATCATTCATTAAAAATATTAATGCTACGAGAATGAGACTTGATATAAGTTTTTTCAAATATTAAAAATCGCGTAAAAATACAAAATATCAAAAAATGGACCAACCTAAATCTGTTGAAACAAAAGACATATCTAGCATTCCAACTCCACTAGGGAATCCATCTTGATCAAATGCAGTGCATATAACTTCTTTTTTATTGATTCTCATCCTGACAATAATATAGTCCATGTATTGCTGAACAGCTGTAAGAAAACATCCTTTAAATGTATTAATTTGAATTGGTATTTTAGTAATAAAACCAAGATCAAATTTTATCCAACGTGTAATGATCACCTCTGAAATAAACTGGCCGCTAGCTAATTTATTTTCCAAATTTGCTAAATGCTTACCACCAGGCAACACTACTACTAACTCTGAGTGTTTTAAACTAGATGACGTAAATAACCCGTTTGCGACGTCTGTACCGTTTTCGCGTTCAGATTCGGCGTACCATCCGTATAACTCTATGTACGGAATGAAGAGAAAATCCATTTGTATAGCCCATTCACAAGTTCTAACACCGGTATCTTCATTTTCTTCACTTCTGTGCATTGCTGGAATAACTGCTATTTGTAAGTTATCAAGACCTGGCACTTCCAATAAGTCATAATCTACTTGTTTAGAATAATGTTGAGAAGAATGCATGTATAGTAATTGATAAGCAACAATTAACTAATGATTACACATAAATATTTAATAAATTATTCGTGTATAGGCAGTTATTATCATGAAAATTTACCGAAAACGTTGTTTTATATGACATCAGGTTTTGTGAGCGAAGATGTCGTATGTTTCGCCTGCCCAAATATCAATGGCGACCCTATATGGCAAAAACTCGAAACATGCTTTTGCTATATCCATACGTTTTTCTCTGGCAAGCAATATGTCGAGTTTTTCTTTTAAATTGTGTAAATACAGTACGTCTGTTCCAGCGTAACTTATTTGTTCTTGTGACAACACTGAAGAACCCCAATCTGATGATTGAGACTGTTTAGAAATTTCAATACCTAGCAGGTCGTAACACAAACTCTTCAATGAATGTCTATCTGTGAATGTTCTAACTAGTTTTGATGCGATTTTTGTACAATAGACGTTACGGGGGAAAATACCGAAACTTATAGCGATAACTGCTATATCAAATCTTCCGTAGTGAAAAATTTTTAAAATTTGGTCTGATTTTAAAATCTTACAAATGTTCGGTGATTTATTGTATTGCGCTTGAGGGAAATGCACTAGATAGCAATTTCCATCCCCAGCGCCAAATTGCATAAGACACAAACGATCTCGATGAACGCACAATCCCATAGTTTCTGTATCTATCGCGACAGATTCTGAAAAAAGAACATCTTCCGGTAAATCGTACGTATATAAATGCGTCTGCATGATGGTCTCACTCTATTATCAAATACAACACTTAAATTGCGGGAAATGCGACAAGCGGAACAACTTGTCACGTCCATTTAATCTTTTCCATGTTTACTCCCTTATTATACATATCCCATAACGGACTTATATCTCTCAGCCGTTGAACTGTGTCAGTAACTTTTTTTATTGTATAATCAATTTCTGTCTCTGTTGTAAATCGTCCGATTCCAAAACGAATTGACGATTGAATAACAACATTATCCACTCCCATCGCTTTCAATACATGAGATGGCTCCAGTTGAGATGAAGAGCATGCCGATCCAGTAGCGACGCATATATCTTCAAGACCCATGGCGATACTTTCACCTTCTACAAAAGGAAAAATTATATTTACAATATGTGGTACTTTGTTTTCAACATTTCCATTCATTTTTGACAAAGGAACATTCTCTAATATTCCTTGCACTAATTTCCCGCTTAATCTAGTTATTTGTTCTACTTCGGCACCATTGTTTTCATTTATAATTTTACATGCCTCACCGAATCCCACGCAAAGAGGAACAGGAATTGTTCCACCACGAATACCACCTTGTTGACCACCACCAACTAAAAACGATTTAATTTTTACAGCAGGATCTTTACGTAAATACAATGCTCCAATACCTTTTGGTCCATATACTTTGTGTGAAGAAAAGCTTGCCAACGCGACATTCCACAATTTTATATCAATCGCCATCTTGCCTAATGCCTGTGTCGCATCAGTGTGAAAATAAATACCTTTGTTTTTGCAAATATTTCCGATCTCATTCATCGGTTGTATAACACCAGTTTCATTGTTAACTACAGCAATTGATATTAATAATGTCTTGTCAGTTATTTTGTCTAACAATTCGTTTAAATCGATAATGCCTTGGTCATTTACTGATAAATACGTGAGGCTATATCCCTCTTCTTCTAATTGTCTACAACAAGAAAGTACAGATTTGTGCTCCGTTTGCGTCGTTATCAAATGATTCTTTCCAGAGTTTTTGTAGCGCATCATCACGCCACGTATTGCCAATATATTTGATTCACTTGCCCCACTGGTGAATGTTATTTCGCGTGGTTCAACACGAAGACACTCCGCAATACTTGCGAATGCGTCATCTACGGCTTCGTCGGCGATCCATCCATGAGCGTGGTTTTTTGAATGAGGATTTCCAAAAAATGTGCAAAAATACGGAGACATTTTCTCAAATACACGTGAATCGCATGGTGTCGTCGCTGGATAATCTAGATATACAAGCTCACGTGGGTGATCCTTCATGTTTATCGTCCTAAAATAATCAGCCATGATTGGCAGCTTAACAAAAAATTACCGCACACGATACTTATTCACAAGGGTTACCCACACTCGTCAAAATCCGTCTGTTAGGACCACCGTAAAAGCTGGGGGACAGTCTCATCTGTATCTGAACTAGAACAATGTTTTTTCATGCGTAGGCCCTGTGTGTTGAGGCGGTAGTATACTTTTTTACTTTCATTGCAACACGATACATTTCCTGTAATGAGTAATTTGCTAAATAGAGTCACAATCTTGTAAAGGACCATATCCAAGAGCCTCACGTTTTTCATTTATCGTTAAAAACGACGCAGACTGAATCATACTCCAAATGTAATCCCGCTTGGCTGCAATAGCTGGAATTGCATCTTTATCATATCCAATACGTAAATTGGTAGAAAAATATGGAACAAGCCAGCGATTTAGCTCAGAAACGAAATGATCCAACATTGGTATCAATGTATCTTCCCAAAAATTAAGACGAGCTTCTTTATAATTTGAGAATGTCGCATCTTCTGTTATACCAACTAAAATTGGTGGAACGCCAAAAGCTTGTGAAATTTCTCGTGCGGAAATATTTTTACCGGCAGTAAAATCAAGATCTTTAGGAGATAAACCCATTTCTTTCCATTCACAATTCCCCTCAAGGACCATAATCCTTCCGGCATTTTCTGCACCTTCGTACAGTGCCTTCAGATCTTGGCGGAGTGTATCTCGTTGTGTTGCACTCAACGTTTGACCGCTTGCTGTTGGTTTTACTAGAAGTGCTCCTGACGGACGGCCTCCATTTTGTAGAATGGAAAGATTATGTTCGCCAACGGCATTGTGCTGATCAATCGCGCGGGCGGCGGCTTCGATTGGACTCATACCGTACCAATCATTTAATGGGTGGAAAGTTTTTATGTGTAAAATCGGTGACATACCTGTTGCTGGATCAAATGAATATGTATGTCGTTGTGATCCTGTTTTGTACTCAAATCCAGATTGCTCTCCTTCAGCATTAACCAATATATTAACTCTATCTGATCGTAAAATATGTAAATTTTTAAGATTTACGGATAGTCTTATGTAAACATTGCCGGAAAGAAGTATTTGACTAAATACATTTTCGATAAATGAACTACTAGATTGATTTGCATTTGGAGATTTAAGAAGAGACAAAAGCTGATGTTCTTCGAGTTCATATTCATCGTCTGTTTTTCTTTCATACAATAACCAATGAACGTTTGAAAGGCTTTTAGAAATTAAATTAACACAACGAAAAACAATTACGTTTTGTGTGTAGCCAAAATAAGCTAATGATTCGTAGTTTCTTGGTGTCCATGCTGGTTTACCGACAATTTTACACGCTGTTAATTCATCTTGCGTGTTGCGTTGTTTGTTGAACAATTTTAATTCAGTGCGTGCAGAACTTTTGATCGATGTTAATATTTTGCTGATTTTCATAAATACTCCTTAGCGTGTGTTAAAACAAAAAAATAAAGAATAAAAAATAAGATTGGTTAATCAAATTCTAAAAAACCAATACTTTATGATGTTTAGTGACTTTTACTGCGTGTTTTGATCCGCACTTCGCAGGCCAACGACATACAGCACTAAAGCTGCCTTGTAATCATGATGATCAAGATTTAGTCGTATAAATAAATGTTTTAAGCTGTTACGCAGCGTTAGATGAATTCTTTAAACGCTCTTGAGCCTTCTTCTTTGGTTGAGATTTCTTTGGCTGCTCAATACGTACAACAGTTGGCAAAAGTCCGGCCTTGGCAAGAAACAGCTCGACACGCTCACTAGGCTTTGCTCCAATACCCAACCAATATTTTACTCGCTCTGTATTAATGACCACTCTCTCTGGATTGTCATTAGACAACAACGGGTTGTAATGTCCGACTCTTTCAACGAAACGGCCATCACGAGGACTAGTGTTTTCAGCGACAACTATTCTGTAAAACGGCCGCTTTTTTGCACCACCTCTTGCCATTCTTATTTTTAACGCCATAACACGAAGTACGAACAAACACAATGTCTATGATTGAGCGTACATACTTTCAGCAATAATGTCTACAAAAAAAGAAATCTGTCTTTGTCGTATTTTTACGACATATAGAATAGAAGGCGGAGAATGGAGTGTAGTCTAAATCCTTTTTTTCAATACTTGGATTTCGCTAATTGTAAGCCCTGTATACATATTATAGCC
>JAITIY010000072.1 GCA_031279185.1 Holosporales bacterium | reverse complement strand
TGTGGTGTTAAGTAATGCTGCTAACATTGCGTACGAATTTTTTGTATTTCTGGTAACATGAACTAATATTTTTTTTTCAGTTTGTTTGTGTGTTTAGTTATGTATTCATTTAAAAGCGTTGAAGAAAAGTGGCAAAAAATTTGGATACAAAACAATACGAACGTGACACCAAGTATTTCACCAACTGATCGCGATAACAAATGTTATGTATTGGAAATGCTTCCATATCCTTCAGGGAAAATACATATGGGACATGTTCGCAATTATTGCATTGGTGATGTTTTAGTTCGCTACAAGAAAGCACTTGGATATAAAGTATTACATCCAATGGGGTGGGACGCGTTTGGTATGCCAGCAGAAAACGCAGCGATTCAAAATGGTACGCATCCGAAAGTTTGGACGTACCAAAATATAGAAGAAATGAAAAATACTATTATAAGTTTAGGTTTATCTTATGACTGGGATAGAGAGCTTGCGACATGTTCGGAGGAGTATTATGGGCATGAGCAACGTTTATTCATAGAAATTTACGAAAAAGGTTTAGTGTACAGAAAGGAATCATGGGTAAATTGGGATCCGGTGGATAATACAGTATTAGCTAATGAGCAAGTTATTGACGGAAAAGGGTGGCGGTCTGGTGCTGATGTCGTAAAAAAACAATTGCCACAATGGTGTTTACGCATCACGCAATATGCTGAAGAGCTGCTACGTAACTTAGCAACATTAAAAAGCGATGTAAATTGCGGTGGTTGGCCTGAAAAAGTACTTACTATGCAGGAAAATTGGATTGGTAAATCCGACGGCATGTCTATTAAATTCAAAATAATTAAAAACAGTAATTACGTTGGATATCCTGAGGATAACCTTGTGATATTTACAACACGTCCGGAAACATTGTTTGGCGCAAGCTTTTGTGCAATTGCGTGCAATCATCCGTTGGCATTGCTTATTGCACAGGAAAATAAAGCTGCTGCTACGTTTATTAGTGAGTGTCAAAAAATACCAACTACAGAATGTTCTCAAAGCATAGTAGAAAAAAAGGGCTTCAATACTGGTATGTTTGTAAGCAATGCAATAAACCAAGATGACGTTCTACCTATTTTCATAGCGAACTTCGTTTTAATGGAATACGGAACAGGCGCAATTTTTGGGTGTCCAGCTCATGATGAGCGAGACTTTGAGTTTGCTACGAAATATAATTTACCGATTCGCTCTGTAATATCTTCATCTAAAAGTGACAGTCTTCCGTACGTATGTACGAATGGAATGATGATTAATTCTGGATTTTTAAATGGACTTTCTGTTGCCGATGCTAGGACAACTGTTTGCAATTTCTTAGAGAAAGCGTTGCTAGGTACAAGAGAAACTACTTACAGATTGCGTGATTGGTCTGTTTCGCGTCAACGTTATTGGGGCTGTCCAATTCCAATGATTCATTGTAAAAAATGTGGAATTGTCACTGTACCGAAAAAAGATCTACCAATAGTATTACCAGACGATGTAGATTTCAGCGTACCTGGGAATCCATTGGATCATCATCCCACTTGGAAATATGTGAAATGTCCATATTGTGGTACTGATGCTGAAAGAGAAACAGATACACTAGACACATTTTTTGAATCTTCTTGGTATTTCTTACGTTATTGTTCGCCGCACGACGATGAGCCAATTAACAAAAAGGCAATTGAAGCATGGATGCCTGTAGATGTATATATTGGCGGAATAGAACATGCTGTCTTGCACCTTTTATATGCCCGCTTTTTTACGATGGTTTTAAGTGATTGTGGATATATAAATATAAGAGAACCATTCACTACATTACTAACGCAAGGTATGGTCTGTCATACAAGTTTTCAAGATGACTCTGGCAAATGGTTATATCCAAATGAGGTTGAAATAGAAAAAGATGGTAAGTGTTTTGCTGTTGATGACGGAAGACATGTAACTGCCGTTCGTTCAGAAAAAATGAGTAAATCTAAAAAGAATTTAATTGATCCTGAGCAGATTATTAGTACGTACGGATTAGATGCATTGCGCATCTTCATTATGTCCGATACTCCGTATGAAAAGGATTTTGATTGGAATACTGATGCACTTGATGGTGCGTGGAGATATCTCAATAAAATGTGGAGATTATGCGAACGAATCAACGCAAAGTATAAAATTTTTACCGAAGTATTATACAAAAATGATAGTGCTGCAATTGACAGTTCGCACATTTTAAAAGTAACACATTGTTACTTAAAAAAAATTAATACAGCATTTGATCAAATCGTTTTTCATAAAGCAATTGCGTTTCATAGAGAGTTAACTCGTGCCATCGAAGGCGTTTTGAATGAGGATGTCCCGGTACACATAATGGCTGAAGTAATAAATATCTGGATTCGTGTATTTGCTCCTTTCGCGCCACATTTTGCATTAGAAGCGTACCAGTTTTTATTTAGTTCACCAGAAACGATAGATTTATTGCATTGGCCAACATTGCGCAGTGAATTGGCACGCGAAGACACAGCAACAATAGCAGTTCAGGTAAACGGAAGATTAAGGCATACATTTGAATCACATTTAGGTAGATCAGATGATGAATTAAAAGAAATTTCCTTATCGAATGAGCATGTTAAAAAATTTATAAAATGTAATACTGTTAAGAAAGTTATTATTGTGCCAGATAAATTAGTGAATATAGTAACAGAATAATGGCTTTTTGGGCAAAAACGCTATACGCGATAAGATCAGCGTTTTTTTATTTGATGATCTTATTTTTAATATTGATACCTGCTACATTGTTATGGCCGTTTATTTATGTTTCACGAAAAATTCCTTTTTTAATATTTTCACATTTAACTAAATGTCTCATCTGGATAATGAAAGTAGTAATTGGAGTTAATGTAAAATTTAAAAATATTCATTTACTACAAGAACTAAAAACAAAGTATGGATGTTTTATAATTGCGCCGAAACACCAATCTGAACTAGAAACATTAATTTTTTCTATGTTTTTGACCTCTTTTCGAATTGTGTACAAAAAGGAAATGAACAAAATCCCAGTAATAGGCCATTATATGAGGCGAATGAACTTTATCACAATAGATCGAAGTGACGGGAAAAGTGCAATTCAGTGTTTAATACAACAAGGACAAGACTCAGTCATAAACAACACTCCAGTACTGATATTTCCGGAAGGAACTAGGACTTTATTCGGACAACGTGGACATTATCACATCGGAATTGCTTTGATGTATGAATCAATGGGCGTTCCTATTTTGCCTGTAGCGCATAATGCAGGCGAGTGCTTTGTTCGGAATTCATTCATTAAATATCCAGGCACAATTACTTTTTGGTTGTTGCCACCAATTTTGCCAGGACATCCAGTTCGCGATGTGATCGCTATGATTGAAACGTGCATTGAATCTGCATGCGACGATCTTGTTGAAAATAAAAATTTGTCAAATAACCAAATAATATGTTGATTTGTCAACTCGTTATACACATCAAAAAAAACTTTTCAAAAAAGTGAAAAACTATAAAAAATTACGACTGCGCTTATCACATCTAATCAATTAAAGTGCTATAGTGATTAAAAATGAAAAATGTAATTATGCCACGACAACAGCTAGATTTATTTGTACCGCAAAGATCGATTTCACCACGAGTAAAGCGCGTAGAAAAGGAAATACGCCATCTTTTGTCTGATATTTTGCAAAGGAAAGATATTCCACCAATTTTTGACACAAACAATAACCTGATGCCATTTCCAGGCATTATTACAGTAACTGGAGTAAAAATTTCTGCAGATCTACGTGAATGTAAAGTGTTTGTTATGCCATTGGCAAATAAAATGATAGATGCAGTGTTACCTTATTTTGAATTGGCGTGTCCTATCATTCGTAAAATTTTTGCGCAAAAATCAAAAATGCGTTTTGTACCAAATTTTACATTTGAAATTGATTCAAGTTTTGCTACAGCAGAACGCATAGAACAATTACTAAAAGAAAGTGCTCCGTCAACAGAGATTTCTAGTATTGGTGAAAATGGTGGAGGAGAATGACATACATGGATAACATGGAAAAACAACAAAAGCTATACGGAACAACAATCGTTTCCATTAGAAAAGGAAACTCCGTTGTGATCGCTGGGGATGGACAGGTAACGCTTGGTCATCACGTTATAAAATCATCCGCTAGGAAAGTGCGTAGAATCGGGACAAATGGGAACATAATTGTAGGGTTCGCTGGCGCTACTGCAGACGCATTCACATTACTTGAACGATTAGAAACAAATTTGGAAAAATATTCTAATCAATTAATGCGAGCGTGTGTTGAGCTTGTAAAAGATTTTAGAACAGACAAATATCTGAGAAAACTTGATTCTATGATGTTGGTCGCGGACCAAGTTCATTCATTTACATTGACCGGTGTTGGTGACGTAGTTGAACAAGAGGATGGTATTATGTCAATTGGTTCTGGTAGCGTTTTTGCTATATCTGCAGCTCGCGCACTTGCGGCACACACTAATTACGATGCTGAAACGATAGCGATATCTGCATTGAAAATTGCAAGCGAGCTTTGTATATACACAAATAATCAGTTTATAGTCGAAAAGATAGAAATCACAGATTCAATAAGCAGTACATAAACATTTATGCATTTGTAGTCAAAACGTCAACCAGTCCTTTATTGTATAGGAAGAATATGAAAACAAACAGTTCTAATGAATTAACTCCTGCGCAAATTGTCGCCGAATTAGACAGACATATCGTTGGCCAAAAAGACGCAAAAAAAGCTGTAGCCGTAGCATTGAGAAATCGTTGGAGAAGAATGCAGCTTAATGAAGATTTGCGAGAAGAAGTGTTACCGAAAAATATTTTAATGGTTGGCACAACAGGTGTTGGAAAAACAGAAATAGCACGACGTTTAGCTCGTTTGGTTAAAGCACCTTTCATTAAAGTTGAAGCAACAAAATTTACTGAAATTGGCTATGTCGGACGAGATGTAGAACAAATTATTAGGGATTTGGTTGAGATCGCGATTAAAATGCTTACACAACAAGCCAAAGACGACATGATGGATCTCGCTAAAGAACAAGCCGAGTCTAGAATTCTTGATGCGCTTACTGGTGTTGGTTCTAGTTCAGAAACCAGACTACACTTTAAGCAAAAGCTAATCAGCGGTGAACTTGATAACAGTGTTATTGATATCAAAGTTAGTGAGACTCCTATTCAAGCTATTGATGTCCCTGGCGTCCCACAAATGGGAATGATTAACCTTAGCGATGTATTTTCCCAAGCACTTGGCAAAGATAAGCAAGTGTTGAAAAAAATGTCGATTAATGAAGCACGACGAATTATTGTTCAGGAAGAAGCAGAAAAATTAATAGATAAAAGTAAGATCGTTTTTAATGCGATTGAATCTGTTGAGCAAAACGGTATAGTTTTCATTGATGAAATTGATAAAATATGCGCTGCTCGTGCAAATGCTAGAGTCTCCAGCGTTAGCCAAGAAGGCGTACAGCGAGATTTATTGCCATTAATTGAAGGAACTAGTGTCGCGACAAAATATGGACAAGTACAAACTGATCATATTTTGTTTATAGCCTCTGGTGCGTTTCAAATTGTCTCTCCTTCAGATTTATTGCCAGAATTACAAGGCAGATTACCTGTTCGTGTAAATTTAAAATCGCTGACTACAAACGATTTCGTCCGAATATTGACTGAGCCAGAGGCAAATATTATTAAGCAAACGACAGCATTACTTGGCGTTGAAGGTGTTACTTTAAATTTCAAAGACGAAGCAATAAAAATAATCGCTACTATCGCTGTTGAAATGAATGAAAAGATAGAAAATATTGGAGCACGTCGACTTTATACAGTTTTAGAAAAATTGTTAGAAGATGTTAATTTTGAAGCTGATGCAAAAAATGGTGAAGTAATTGACGTGTCAGCAGATTTTGTCAGTACAAAATTAGCAGAACTCACAACGAATTACGATTTGCGCAAATTTATTCTGTAAAACGTAATTTGGACTGTTGCAATCGCTGCAAAATTGCGCGCCTCACCGCTTAAAACCATTGAAAACGCTAGTGGCTCGTCTCAAGTGGCGAAACGTTTGCAACAGTCCCTAAATGCCTTGTTAGATGTATTTAATGTTAGCTCTAACGCGTATTCTCACAAGGCATCGCAAATTAGTTGCTTTATTTGAAA
>JAITIY010000030.1 GCA_031279185.1 Holosporales bacterium | reverse complement strand
ATACGGAGAAATATAACAATTACCGCCCTCATTCTTCGTTGAATGGGGCAACCCCAATGGAGTATATTCGTAGGAGTGCAACTCTCGCGGGGCAGTCTCAAAGTATGTGAACTTATACAGCAGCCTGTACAGCATATGAATTCCTATTGAATACGTGTAGAATTCTGTGTAACGCAATACTTGTTGATCATACATTGTGAAGATTGCTTCTAAAAAGTCTGGCATCACGTTAGTTGAATTTAACGAAAAAGCATATCGTATTGCTATTTTATCTGGCGGTTGGTCTAGAGAACGTGAAGTTTCGCTTAGTTCTGGTCTTGGTGTATATAATGCGTTGATAACTTCTGGCAAATATGTAGATGTTACAATGATTGACGTTACTAGAGACGTTTCGCAATTAGTACGAAGTATTGAATTGGCTAAGCCAGACGTCATTTTTAATGCGCTTCATGGAATAGGAGGAGAAGATGGCGTAATTCAAGGAGTGTTGGAAATGCTTAACATTCCGTATACACACTCGGGCGTATCTGCATCTTCTATCGCGATGGATAAAGTTTTTTCCAGAATTATTTTCTCTCATACTGGTATACCAATACCAAAGTGGGAAGTGTGCACAATAGAATGCTTGATGAAAAGCGAACACTCGATGTCGCTACCTATGGTGATCAAACCTAGAAATGAAGGGTCTAGTCTTGGTGTGTTTATCGTTAAATCTAAGAACGAGTTGGATAACGCATTGCGAAAATGGAACTATGGCAAAGAAGTTTTAGTAGAAGAATACATTAATGGAAAAGAAATCCAGACCGCAGTGCTAAATGGTAAAGCGCTTGGCACTATAGAGATAAGACCGCATGCCGAATTCTTCGATTATACAGCGAAATACACTGAAGGTGCAGCAGATCACATAATGCCAGCATGCATACCGGATCACGTATACTCGGACGTGTTTGCTTTTGCAGAAATGGCATATAGCTCCATTGGATGCAAAGGAATTGCCAGACTTGATTTTATCTATTCAGATGATGGCATTCCATATCTACTTGAGCTAAATAGTCAACCAGGGCTAACCAACACTTCACTCGTACCTGACATTGCAAAGCACATAGGCATGTCATACATAGACGTCATCGAAGAAATTATTGCAAGAGCGTCAACAAAATAAACCAATCGGTAGTTATTTTTAGACGTATTGGACTGTTACAAACGCTGCAAAATTGCGCTCCTAACCGCTTAAAACCATTGAAAACGCTAGAGGCTCGTCTCAATGGACGAAACGTTTGCAACAGTCCCACGTATGCATATAGAAACGTATGCATATAGAAAAAAAAATAAATGTGATCTAATCTCATTAGTCTGTATTTACGATTCGTTTTTAAATGTTACATACAAAACGTAGTGTGTTCATTGTGTTCATGAAGATCGCTTTTTTATTGTTTACTTGTATGTCTATTGCTCAAGATCAAAACAAAAAAAACGATACAGCAAAACTGAAGCATGATTCTGTCGATCAGACGAAACCCACGTTGAAAGATTTTTCGCCATTAAGTTTAGTAAAAGATGAAGACATTGTTTCCACGGAACACTTTTTATCTAAAGATCCTTTGGATAAAAACAAAGTAAAAGTTTGTTTATATTTGGATGGAGCTACGGTAAACGCCACACTACAAAATAACGAAGTATATTCTAATGCTGATAAGAATTTTGCAATACGAGGATTGTCTGATTCTATTGATAAAAAATCTATTCTTATAAAACCGCCTAACACGATTTCGTTGCTTGGTTACAAAATGCGTCAAGATAATTCTTCTAAGTCTCCTTTTTTAGAGTTAAGTGTTAAAAATTTAGACGAAACAACTGATAAAGATCATTGGCGAATACAATATGTTGTAAAAAACGTACTTTGGCAAGCAAGTCACATAATAGAACTTTCTTCTAACATGGAATACGCTTCATTTGTGACGTTAATTTTAGTGAAAAATGAATCAGGCATTGATTTTAAACAAGCACAAATACAGTTTTTTGATGGTAATTTACCATCAGACGATTTAAGTACAGATCAAGAAAATGGTGTTACAAAGCCTTGCGTAACATCATCTGTTATTTATCAATATGATGATTATGTAGACATTATTCCCGGACAGGATAAAACTATTTTATGGGTCAATGCAAAGAAAATTGCAATTACAAGCCGCAATGGTCTATTTGTTGGTGGTCCATTCTTGAAAAAAATGACAGCGCCGGCATATCCTAGAATTGAAAATTGGATAAATTTCCCAAATACAGAAAACGTTGGTTTAGGTAAGCATTTACCAAGCGGTAAAGTCGCGATTTACCACAATAGAGATGGTTTCATCTCATTAACAGGATTTTCAAATGTTAATCAAGTAAAGGCTGGAAGCGATATAGCAGTTAGAATGCCGTTGTTTTTGCAAAATTATGATTCCGATGGAGTTAAGACTGGAGAGGAATATTCACCGTTAGATGTACAACTGATACAAGAAAGCTACAGACAATTAACACCAACAGTATCTGCCGCCGAATATACATTGACGCTGAAAAATTTAAAAAATATACCTGTATCAGTAACTATTACAATAGATTCAAATAGTACGATGGTGTATTCAGTTGACAGAGCTAGCATTAACACTGAAAAAAATAAAAATGGGGAAACTTGTTGGAACATAGATATTCCACCTAACGGTAACAGGGAATTGCGGTATAAGCTAACGGTTCGTTATTTAACATAGCTTAGATTTTCGTAAATTTTTGATCTGTTTTAACGTGGTATTGTCATTAAAATGTCCGACATGTTGCAACGTAGCTTGCTTGTTTGTTCATTGCTCAAGACATCTATGACGACTCGCCAATTCTACTACACGCGCTATGCAGTTGCCATCGTCTCTTTACTGAATTTTATCACCCAACACATTAAAAATACTTTCATAGTTTATGTACAATGGAATGATCATAAATACATGACTCATTTTTTATAGGCGTGTAAATTGTTGCCAGCTTTACGCATTAACAATTTTATTAAATAACGCAAAAATTAATATTCAAACCTTTTTTTATTATACTTTTACAATGGGACGAACTATTTTTTCATGGCAGCGATCTCTTTAATGGATAGCTT
>JAITIY010000028.1 GCA_031279185.1 Holosporales bacterium | reverse complement strand
GGGATTTCGCCAGTGTTTTTGCACTGAATTTCGATATCCAGCTTGGTACCGTCGTCGGTTGTGGCCTTAACGTCTAGACGACTGGCTTTGTTTGTTTCCAGGATTTTGGAGATATCCGTATTTTCCAGCGTTATGTCTTTTATACGCGGCTGACCTTTAAACAACGCATTCAAAAACGAAATCAACAACGGCTTTTTATCGTCTTTACCAAATATTGTCTTAAAAATGTAATCAAGCTTTGGATCTAATAAATTAATCATTGCGTATGCTCGAACTGTACCCACCTTAAGATAATTATACTGTACTTGCGATGCTGACCGCATGATTTTTACATTAACGGATCACTTTTTTCATGCACCGACATCATTTTTTCAATCCGCTTTACGTCTCGAATGTGCGTCGACTCTAGATCGACCACTCGTCCTTACTAAATCAGAAAAAAGGCATTCAATGCCACAGCGCATATTGTAATCAAGAATTTTAGCCTTTGTTGGCTCATCATCCATCACAACAATCCACGGTTCTGGATTTCCTGTTTCATGCCAATATCCATTTCCCTGTGTTAACGGTTTGCGTGCATAGTGAACAGAAAAGAAAAGACAATTGCTGAAAAAGTCGTTATTCCAACGATGTCAGAGAATGATGAGTTATGTATTTACATTCATGCAGTTTGTACATGAACTATGTTGGATTACAGCGTTCGTTGAATAGTTGAGTGCATATTTCATGAACTAAAATGGCAATGATTTTATTTAGAGTCAACACAACTAAAATTAGTCATTGGAAGTCATTCTAAAATTCTTCCCCCAATCTTTATGAGAGTACATTTACTGTACTCTTGGCAAGATAGGGGAATTACGAATGTTTAGCCGTTTTTCTTTGCTAAACGTTCCCTTCGTCTTTCAATTTTTAGCGCTAATGCCGTAACGTCGCTGCGCCTTATCAGCCAGTCGCCGCTCTTCCGCGACACGTTATTCGTGAAATAGCTCTCCTTGTGTACAAGAACTATTCCTGATATGCAGGAAACTGATAGTTTGTAACCAAAATCATTTAGTCGTATCGGTACTAATTTAAGTTATTATTTTTTTATAAATTCAATAATTGTTCCAGGAAATTCTTTTTGAACCGATTTAAGAAATGGTCGCTGCAGAAGTTGCTGCTCTTTTTTTATCTGGGCCTCATTTTGTTCCTCATGAATACTTAAAAGATTGCGCGATGATTTGTCTATGTCTATTGACCATTTTATACCTGTATATTCAAACAAAAATTGTTTTAATAATGGAATAATTTTCTCTGTGTCTTTATTCTTTATTTGAACTATTATTTTCCCAAAATCAAATGATACAAACGCTACATCACGTGTAACGTAACTTAGCAACAACGCTTCTCGTTTTTGTTTCAATACGCTCAACAAATCTTCTATTGTGTTACAAACATTCTTTGATTTTTCGTTATAACCTACGCGTTCTTCATCTTTATATTTACTTACTGCACATAACGATTCACTGCACGATTGAATTGCGTTTTCGCTGCGTGAACTTTCTTGTTCAAGTTGCATTTCTGCAGATCGTGGATCTATCTTGCCAAAACCGTGTACGTCGTTGTCATCATTCAGCGCTGCGTATTGTCCATCATTTAGCGCTGCGTATTGTCCATCATTTGCTGTCATGAAATTTTCTAAAGACGGAATTGTAGCTGCAAAACAAAGCCGTAACAATACCATCTCAAGCGCTTGCCATGCAAACGGAGATTTTTTAACGTCTTCGTATCCACACAGCATTTTTTTCCATAAACTAAGTATTTGCATTGATTCAATAGATGATGCTGTGTCTCTTGCTATTTTACGTTCAAATTCCGGAATTGTAATATCATTTGACAACTTAGGTGTAATCTTAAAACATGCAACCCTATATAAGCATTCCATTAAATCTTGCATAATAGCTACAGGATCTGCGCCCTGACTAATCACTTCTCGCGTATCTTGTATAACTTGTTCTGGCTGTTTATTTATAATTTTAGATAATAAAACATACAGCTTGTTCCTATCTGCCGCGCATGTCATTGATTGAACAATTTCATTGCTGATTAACGTTTGATTTCCAGCATCTGCTAAGTTCATAGCTTGATCAAGTAACGTTAATCCATCACGTACAGATCCATCCGCAGTACGTACCAAAATAGCCAACGCATCTTGCTCAATAGAGTAACCTTCTTTGTGCGCTATAGTCTTAAAATGAGTCATCAACAAACATGAGTCTACACGCTTTAAATCAAAACGAGCACACCTAGATAAAATTGTTTCGGGAATTTTATTAATTTCTGTGGTAGCAAAGATGAATAATGCATGAGATGGTGGTTCTTCTAACGTTTTGAGCAAAGCATTAAATGCGCTTTTCGATAGCATATGAACTTCATCTATAATAAAGATTTTGTATTGCCCTAATATGGCTTTGTATTGCGCTGAATCAATAACTTCTCTAATATCATCCACACCTGTATGACTTGCTGCATCCATTTCAAGAACATCTGGATGACGATCGTCGTCGATTGCTTTACATGAAGAGCACACACCGCATGGTTCATATTTATTTGTGCATAAATTTGTACAATTTACAGCACGTGCTAAAATCCTTGCTGTTGAAGTTTTGCCTGTTCCGCGAATCCCGTGCAGTAAAATTGCCTGAGGCAGATGAAAATTCGCAATTCCTTTCGTTAAAGATTGCACGAGCACATCTTGTCCAATAACATCACTAAGAACCTTTGGACGGTACTTCACCGCAAGAACACGTCGTCGCTTTTTGTGTACATGCTCCATATTTTCTCACATTCGTAATGATTTATTACGCCTCCACCGCGTATTCACTAACAGATTCTAGCATGCAAAGACACGTTCGGTCTTCAAAATAAACCAAGCGGCGTGGTTTAATATTTTCAGCGCATTTAAATCACTACAAGAATTACTACCCGTTTCCGATTACAAATTTTAAGTGTATTCAAACGTTAGATATTTAGAATCATAAAAATGTTCGTGAACTGTCTAGCTACAGTTAAAGCGACACCTAAAGATCAAAGAAGAAGAAGTACCAATGTCATACTATTATCACGTTATATTATCATCAATAAATAGTTGTATGCTAGAATGCGGTGCGTCTAGTGTTAGTGTTATTGTTTGATGCCAAAAGTTGCGCTTATTTTTCCTGGTCAAGGATCACAAACAGTTGGAATGGGAAAGTCTGTTTACAATGAGATGACGCCAGAAATTATTGAGAGAATTAATGAAAAATTCGATATCCCATTACTTGATATTATGTTTAATGGTCCTATTGAAAAACTAAATCAAACGAAATACACACAACCAGCTATTTTCATAGTTAGCGTAACGTTATTACATACATTGGAAAAATTTTGCAAAGAAGCATTTTGGAAAAATGTCGTGTGTGTAGCCGGGCACTCTGTTGGAGAATATTCTGCGCTTGTTGCATCAGGATGTTTGCAGCTGGAGTCTGCATTAGAATTAGTTAGAATCAGGGCTATTGCTATGGAGGAAGCTTCTCCTAAAGACGATCAGAACACTTCTCTTGGATCAATGAGTGCGATTCTTGGATGTGACAAGAAAATCATCGAGGAAATTATAGTAGAACATTGCTCTAGTAACACTAAGCGTTGTACTATTGCTAATTATAATTGTCCAGGACAAATCGTTATCACTGGATTACTTGACGATGTTGAAACTGTGTGTTCTCGTGCGTTAGAGTGTGGGGCCAAGAAATGTGTTAAATTAAATGTAAGTGGACCGTTTCACAGTCAGTGGATGGAAACAGCGAGCAAACGGCTTAAAGAAGCCATTGAAGATATTACGTTTGCTACATGTAAAGTACCTGTTATTTCAAATGTTACTGCACATGCCATGACAACCGCTGAAGACTTCAAACGACTACTCCCAATACAGGTAACATCTCCAGTTATGTGGAACGAATGCATGGATACAATGGTGAAGATGGGGGTAGATACATTTGTAGAAATTGGTTCAGGTAAAGTGTTGTCTGGGATATCAAAACATTGTGCTACTGATAAACGTTTTATTTCTATACAAACTGCAGAGGATATTTTTTTGTACGAACATGATGCGTTTGTATAGCTAAAAATTGAACTTACAATTAACAGCAACAGTAACGTAATGTGTTGGCGAATCAACGACCCATTTAGCCAACGTATCATCCTTTTGCATCACAATTTTTGCGACAGGAATTTTCATATCCCCTTCTGAAAACTCTAAAATCTCACCATCAATAAAATCTTTTGCTTCTTCAATGAATGCGACATCATTGTCGTTCTCAATTGACTTTACGTATTTAACTGCAAAAAACTTAGAATTTTGTCCGCAAAGGATAGCGTGTTTATGACTTTTTGCTGATACAACTGGAATTCTTGATTGAATATTAGTTATAAGCATTACTATCACCTCGATTTCTTCATTACTTATGCGTTTTATATCTACAACTTGTCCAACAACGCCTTGAGTGGAAAAAACAATGTTTCCCAAATTAATTCGATTAGCAACACTCGAAGAACGAAAAAACAATGTTAGATACGCGCTAGGAGGACTAAAGCACGGCACCACGCTAACAGTATCTATATTTTGCTCGCTCACCAATGGTAAAATTGATCTTAAATATTCGTTTTCTTGTTGAATTTTATAATAATCAAGAAATTGTTTTTCATATCTCAAGATCACGTTACGAAATTTCTTATTCTCATTTATAAGATCAGATTTTTCGCCCAAAAAAGTGCTAACATTACTGTAGCACTGCGTGTAATTAGTTTTAACGTAATTGCAAAACTTATCTATAAAAAATTGTGAATTGCAAACATAAACAGATCTTGGAGCGAAATAAATCAAAATAACAGCGGATCCGCACAACAATATGAAGAGAACTCGTTGCTGTGTTGTTCTTAGTTTATGAAATAAACGTTGCTTGTTCTTAACAACTAGCAAATTATTCTTTCTGAATTTCATAATTAATTTGCTCTTTAACAACACAAGTAGCAGTCTATTACGCTCAGCAACCAAAAACAAGTTTTTCTATTTTGTATACCATTTCTTTTGTTGCAACAAGTATAAGACAATCATTTACGCTAATAACGAAATTTTCAGGACAGATGTATATTTTATCATTTCGTTTTAATACAGCGATAAATATCTGACTAGGAGTTGTTATATCATCCAACTGCAAACCAATGATATTACTAGATTCACTAACATATATTTCTATGAGTTCAACTCCATCATCTATCGAATATAATGATTTAACTTTATACTGACGAATAGCTCTCAATACACTGGAAACAGTAAACACGTGTTTACTAACAACAGAATCAACTCCTATAGAAGTAATAAATTTTGAATTTTGTAAATCGTTTAGCAAAACCATAACTTGTTTTGCTCCATTATTCTTGGCTAACAATGCAGCAAGCACATTAGTAGTATCATCTTCAGTTACCGCGATGAATGAATCGCAATCATGCATATCTATTTCGTGAAGGATTGCTGAGTCAAATATGTCTCCTTTTATGAAATTTGTGTTTACTAAAACTGCTGAATTTAATTCTGAATAAATAGGATTTTTTTCGATAATTTGAAGTTTTGTATCTGGTAATTGTTTCTCAATTTCAGCAGCTAACACTTTTCCTACACCACTATATCCAGCGATTGTAATGTTTTTGCAGGATTGCTTCGTGTATCCAAATGCCGCCATTGCTTCCAGAACATTACTTTCCGGAACAATAATGTGCACTTGATCATTAGGGTAAATAGTTTCAGTTGACTTCGGA
The DNA here is from genome assembly GCA_031279185.1 of Holosporales bacterium. GTDB lineage: Bacteria > Pseudomonadota > Alphaproteobacteria > BNTO01 > BNTO01 > JAITIY01. Next base: position 9,726 of record JAITIY010000028.1, on the reverse strand, counting down.
ATAATTGTTTGCCCATTTCTTTGAATCGCAACAACTGCCATAGAAAGTGAAGGGAATAAATTTGATAAAAGGCGTATTGGCGTATTTATTATATTAGCTAATTCATTACATTTAACACTTATAAACTGTATTGAACCAAGTAAATCCGTAATATATGATGCCCCATGAGTCTTTATACTCTTGCTTATTGATTTAGCTATTTCAATTTCCGGTGAAATAACATAATTAACAGATAAATTTTTTGAGTGAAATAATGCTAATTTGTACTTTTCAAGCAAGTAGTGTTGCTGTCTTATTCTTGCGATTTTAGTTTCAATATCGAATAACAGATTAGCAACTTCACATGCGACAAGGTTAATTTCGTCAACATTAGTGACTGCTACCAACACATCCGCGTTTGCTGCATCAGCTTGCTCTAACACATTTGGATCAGCAGCATGACCAAATATTTGACGCACTTCAATTGCATTACTTACTGCATTTAACCTGGCACTATTATTATCGATTACTGTTACATTATTTTGCCGCGCTACTAAGTTCTTAGCTACGTTATACCCTACCCGTCCAGCACCCAGCACAATGATATTCATAATGTCAATAAAATTAAAATAATCACATAAAACCTTGTAAGGTTATCACAATGCTAAGTTTCATTCAGTGCTTGCGTTATGTAATTTGTCTGTCATACTTGGCTAGTTAAATGAATATTATGGTCTGCCTTTATGACTGCTGCGGTAACTGATGTGTTTTCTTTTTTCAAACGATTTGCTCCAGTAGTTGGTATTTGCATTGTTGGATTAATTAGTTGTTTGTGTGATGTTTTTGACTTGAATGCATTTAGGTGGCCGTATGTGTTATCCACGCGTTTTTTTACATGCTGGTTCTGTTGCTTATGCTGTGTTGCGTTCATACATTTGCTAGATGATGTAATGAATGCAAAACAACACATTTCAACCATTATTAGTTTGGCAATTATTTTATTTTTTTGTTTCGTTTTTCATTCTTGTATTGGAGAAAGTATTACTGGAAATATGCACATAATGTTTTGCACTATATTCTTCGCCATAATGTTTACTGTACCAATTTGGAACAACAAACAACAGAATGAATCACATACATTTTTTGATTTTGAGTTTTGCACTTTAATGCAAAAACGCATGTTTCAAGGTGTCATTATCGCATTCTGTGCAACGATAATCGGTTTTTTATTAGATTGTGATTTCTTTAATAATGGTTACATAGGTAACCACTACAGGGTACGCCACGTAATAAGCAAAACGATTTTTCTGACATCCATTGTATTCTTTTGCCCATTATTTACTTTATACAATGTAAAAAAAGACGTATATGCAAAGAAACGCATTGGATTAGGCGATACAACAAGTAAAAGTGAAAAAACGCTTGATTTCTGGGAAGCCGTGCTGATTTTTACATCAGAATATTTGGCAATAATATTGATGCTGATTTATATATGCTGCCATAAAAAACTAATAAGTGAATGTATAAATAAACAATTGCTAGGGAATTATACGACTGGGACAATGGCACTAGGATATTTGTCCATGCATGTTTTTTTTACGGCGAATAAACCATATTTAAGCAAAACGTTCATTCACCAAAAGATCTTTCATATTTTCAAAAAGACTTTCCCACATTTACAAATACCACTAGTAATTGTTGTGTGTTGCCAATGTGCATGGAATCGTCAATTCAAAGATTTGATCGTTTATGTGTGGTTCTTATTGATGCTTGTTATTTTTTTCAAAAAGGTTTGGAACAACAAAGCCATTGCAAGCAGTATATTTTTCGGAGCAAGCCTTATTGCTAGTATTCTTGCACTTATTTCCTAAAGCCCTTGCTATGTGTGGACAAATACATTTGAAAAATGCATTGAAACTATCCATAATTCATCGTATTCCAATGTATTGGATTAGTTATGATTAGTAAATTCGTACGTATATTTCTTTTGGTATCTGGCTGGACAGGCATAAGCCGCATTTCTGGTGTCATCCGGGAAATAATTATGGCCAATATATTTGGGGCAAGCATGTTTACAGATATATACACTTACGCGATTAAACTACCAAATTTTTTCCGTAGATTTTTCGCCGAAGGTGCACTAAATGCAGTACTTGTGCCAAAATTTTCAAATTTAGTTGAACACAGTACAAAAAGAAGCGTACAGAAATTCGCGAACGAAACACTTGCCGTTCTCATAGTAGGACTCCTGTTTTTTGTAGTAGCAATAGAAATATGTATGCCGTACGTTGTTAGCTTCATTGCCCCGGGTTTTCGTCATAACGCAACGATGCATGCTAGTATCGTTTATTACACTCGCTTAATGTTCCCGTACATATTCATGCTAGCCGCGATTGCTTTTATGAGTGGTGTGTTAAATGCTATGCACCGTTTCGCATGGTCAGCTGCAATTTCAACTATTGTGAATGTCGCAGTTATACTGAGTCTTCTTTATGGACAAATTTTAAACCTCGATTCTAATGTAATCATGCACTTATTGTGTTTTAGCATACTAATGGGAGGCGTTATTCAGTGTTTGATCTTATTGTGTAATTGTAGAAGCAATGAAATACATATTCACTTCGTTCGCCCAGTATTAACTCCGGAAATCAAACACATATTCAAAACAAGTATTCCCGGAATGATTGGTGCAGGTGTTGTACAGATTAATGTATTTATTGACATGGCATTTGCTTCAACGCTTCCAACAGGTTCTGTTTCATACTTAAGCTATGCGGATAGATTAAACCAGTTACCGCTGTCTCTGTTAGGAATTGCACTTAGTACAACGATTTTGCCGACATTGTCTCAGTATTATTGTAATAAGAATTATAATGAAGCATATTCTACTCAATACAAAGCTGTGCTGTTCGCTTTTATGCTTGCTTTGCCTGCTGCAATTGGGTTGTTTATACTAGCAGAACCAATTGTGCAGATGCTGTATGGTCACGGCAAATTTGATCAAACTGCTGTAACCAAAACCATGCTTGCATTAAGAGCATATATTTGCGGATTGCCAAGCTACGTTATCACCAGGATTTTTTCAACAATCTTTTTCGCCAATAAAGATACAAAGACACCAGTCATAACTTCTGGAATCTGTGTAGTTGTAAACGTAATACTTAACAAAGTCTTAATAGCACATTACGACCATATTGGAATTGCTTTGGCTACAGCCATTTCCGCAAGTGTTAATGTAATATTAAGCGGTGTAGTTTTGCAGAAAAGAAAAATGTTTATTTTCACAAAACAATATTTTCATAAAATACTTGGAATCATTGTTATAAGTTCAATTATGGGAGCAACTGTTTTCATTTTCAATGAATACATTGATTTTACTGATACTCTCAAGGTTCCAATATTGATTGTCATAGGAATCTTTTGCTACATGTTGCAAATGTATGTTTATAACATCTTGTTTCGTAAAATAACATGATCATACAAACGACCGTTATCGTACTTTCCGTTATAGCAACAATTTCAGCGATATGCGTCAAAACGAAACCACGAACGATCGATATAGCACAGTTGCCGCAATCTATAATAGTACTTTTATTTATGAGTTTGCTGCTGCCGATCTTCATATTTTTATTTTTACAATTTTTCCAATTTCTATAATATCAAATCCAACTAGCGCCCGATGTCATAGTGAAAATGTAACACTGTTACCGAATAAACGATTATTTTGTGTTATATAATTAAACTGTGAAATGGATTTGCATCGTGTACTATGACTTTCTTTGATCATGCTAATTGGGCATTAGGCGAGCTAATATATTTTTTTATTGCGACAATATCCACAACGCTATTTTTATTAAAGCTTGCCATTTTTTCTTTTGCTGATATAAATTCTGACTCAGATATATCATCAGACAGCGATGACGGTGGATTCACATTTTTTTCATTGCAATCTCTATTAGCTTTCTTTATGGGATTTGGATGGATCGGATTGGCCGGTCGTACTGAGTGGCAGTGTGGATCGATTTGCTCGTTTATGCTGGCGTTTGCTGCTGGGAGCTCATGTTTGTTTTTATCAGTATTGTTGATGTTTGTTGTTAAAAAATTGAATTACACTCCAAAACGCGATTTATCGGAACTAATTGGTGAATCTGTTTCATCTTATGTGCAAATTGCACCACATGCAACAGGACGTATTTTAGTAAATTTTTGTGGGAAGTCGACAATAATCCCGGCAATAAATGATAGTGACGATCACATCAAAGCGTTTGAAACTGTTACGATAGTCGATGTTAAACGTGATACAATTTACGTTAGAAGGAATATATAATAGAGGATCGTTGTGTTCGGAATTATTGGCTTATTTATAGTCCCAGCGTTAATCATATTTGCTGTGATAGTATTTGCGGCAACTCGATATAAACGGTGCCCTTCAAACAGAATTCTTGTAATATTCGGCAATATAGGCGGAGAAAAAACAGCGAAGTGCATTCATGGTGGAGGTGCACTAGTTATTCCGTTGCTTCAAGATTATTCCTTCTTATCTTTAGAACCAATGACAACTGAAATAGATCTTAAAGGTGCTCTCTCAAAAAAGAACCTTAGAGTTAATGTCCCTGCTACATTTACATTCGGTGTTTCAACAATGCCAGACGTAATGCAGAATGCCGCAGAACGACTTCTCGGTTTAGGACATGATGAAATCATAACTCAAGCAAACGATATTATTCTCGGGCAATTACGTTTAGTTATTGCAACGTTATCAATTGAGGAAATAAATCAGGATCGTGAAAAATTTCTTGAACAGATAAACGCAAATGTAAATATAGAACTTAATAAAGTTGGATTAGAAGTTATAAATGTTAACATTCGTGACATTACAGATGAATCTGGATACATCGAAGCCATCGGGAAAAAAGCTGCTGCTGAAGCTATCAACCAAGCCAAAGTAGAGGTTGCACATCAGCAAAAAATTGGTGTAGTTGGTGAAGCAGAAGCTTTAAAACTGCAACGAATTCAAGTCGCCTCTTTTGAGGCCGAATCCATAGAAGGAGAAAACGCAGCTCAAGCAAAAATCGCTGAGTATAATGCGGATTTAGCCGTAAAACAGGCATCATCTCTTAAAATTGGCGAAGTTGCAAAAGCAAACGCTGAACGTGATGTGTTAATTGCACAAAAAGAAAAGGAAGAAGCTAAATTAAAAAAGGATGAATTAGCACGTCAGGAAGTTGAAAAGCTGAAAGTTCAAGTAATGGCAGATGCAGAAGCTGAAAAAAGACGAAGAATCGCCACTGGAGAAGCTGATTCGATCAAGTTAAAATATTTTGCCGAGGCTGAAGGAATTCGTGCTGTCCTGGATGCAAAAGCTTCAGGGTATCAGAAGTTGGTGACTGTTTGCTCCAATAATCCTGATGTCGCGACAAGTCTACTTATGGTAGAAAAAATAGAAAACATTGCGACAATTCAGGTTGAAGCAATAAAAAACATCAAATTTGACAAAATAACTGTGTGGGATGGCGGCGTTGGTTCTGCTGCAGGTAGTACAACGGCAAATTTTATGCGAGATTTGATAAAATCAATTCCGCCAATGCAGGATTTAGCAAAGCAAGCAGGAGTTTCTTTACCGCCAATTCTTGGAAGAGTGCACGACGGAAATGACAGCGTCAGTGAAAATAAACAGGAGCCGAAGTCGAACGTTGCTAAAAATTAGTCGACGCAACAAAAAGTTGATTTGGCTGTATGTTGACACTTGAGTTGGTAAAATGCGTAAAGGTCGTTCCAAAAAAAACTACGAATCGTGCGTATTTCATCAGACAGTATAGTTCAAGTTTCAGATAAAACTGTAGCTCATTTAAGGTAAGTTCTCCATTCAGCTGACATCAGGATATTAAGAAACATTGGTGACGCGGTGGTGTTGGCGTTATGCATGCGAACCGTTAACGCCGGGAAATGGATATTTGAATGAAACAGGACATCCAGATGCGTAAAAATGGACAGGACAGAAAAGAAAAGAAAAAACGAAGGTCTAAAAAGTCATTGTTTCAACAATTCTTGAGGATGTTGATCTGCATCTTTACAGGTGCCAGTTGGTGCATGAACTTTGGCCGGTATTGAGACATGTGGGTGTTGAGCAATACACACATCAAGTTGAATGGTATGGTTTTGTTTGATATGTTCACAGTGTAGCGCCAAAGAAATGACTGAGAAAACCACGCCAACACATTGGTTGAACAGTATCTCGACGTTTCATTGCGTCCTTAGCTCAGCTGGATAGAGCGGCGGCCTTCTAAGCCGTAGGTCAGGGGTCCGATTCCTCTAGGACGCACCAATGCTTTTTTAGATAAACCGTCTACGTTTGTGTCGACAAAGAATCACAATTAAAAACCTTAGCTTCAAATTATTCGCATTCAAAATCAGCATCTATGTGCTTGGTGTGAAGCATTGCATAAGTTTTGGAACGAAACTTAAATAATTTTCCTACAAAAATGATGTACGTTAGGTTAACTTTAAGTACGAAATCGAAAAGGGAGTAGGTTATGTCTTTTCCTGGATTCTGCTTTAAACAGGCCAGCAATACAACGGAAACAACATTATATAAGTATTGGCGTTTTCGTATGATGTTTTCCATGATGCTAGGTTATGCCGCTTTTTATTTCGTTAGGCAAAATTTATCGTTCGCTATGCCGTTAATGGAAGCTGACATGGGATTGTCAAAAACAGAGTTAGGACAAATAGCTTCTATATTTGGTGTAATATACGGTTTAGGCAAATTTATAAGCGGTATATTGGGTGACAGAAGTAAGTCACGAACATTCATATCAGTAGGTCTACTATTAGCCTCTGTCACGAACATATTCATGAGTTTAGCTTCAAGTTTGTGGGCATTAACGTTGATTTGGGCCATAAATTCTTGTTGCCAATCTACTGGAGCACCTTCATGTGCTAAAATGATCGCGCATTGGTTTAGCCCTAAAGAAATAGGAACAAAATGGGCTATATGGAGTTCTTCGCAACAAATTGGAGCTGCAATAATCAGCGTAATACTTCCATTATTGTTATTTGACAATAAATGGCGAATCGCCTTTTGGGGACCAGGAATTCTAGGAATTATTGTTGCGGCGATTGTTTATTTTGGAGTAAGAGATGAACCAAAAATAGTTGGTTTACCAAGTCCAGAAGAAATTGACGGATTGAAAAATACGAAATTCGATGAGTGTGCACATATGACTCCATTTCAAATTTTAGTATCAAAAGTTATTCGCAATAAAATGGTTTGGACTATGGGCCTTGCTAATTTTTTCCTTTATTTCGTAAGAATGGGATTTATCTTCTGGGGACCAATGTTTTTATGCCAAGCAAAAGGATGCGCATTCAAATATACAGGATTGTTTATGGCTATATTTAATATAGCTGGTGTTATTGGATCTATATCTGCGGGTATATTGTCAGACCGTTATTTCAAAGGACGTCGTGGACGTGCTGGATTTTTCTATATGAGCGGGCTAGGTTTGTCTATGACGGCAATGTTATTTTTACCAAGTAACACTGGCTCACATTTTTTAAATATGCCTTCTATGATAGTTATTTTTCTTATTGGTATGTTCGTTGCTGGACCGCAAACAATGGTTGGCGTTGCAGCTGTTGACTTCGCGTCAAAACGAGCTGCTGGAGCCGCATCTGGGTTAACTGGAGCGTGTGGTTATGTCGGAGGCACAACAATCGCTGGCCAAGGAATTGCATATATTGCTAGTAGTTCTTATGGGTGGAATGGTGTATTTGTAGCGTTTCTTATTGCAGCGCTTGCTGGCTCGCTTTGCTTTGTGTTTACCTGGAATACTAGAGCGAAAGCCTTGGATACTACGTCAACAAACAAAAAACAACAAAATATAAGAGGGCACAAATGATTGCTAAACTGTATGGAACAGTTAATGCAATATTAGAAGATCGCTTGCTTATACAAGTTAATGGAGTGTGCTACGGAATACTGTGTGCGGACAATACTATAAAAAGCGTAAATGAAGGACAAGAAATAGTACTGTGGATAGAACATATTATACGTGCGGAAACGCAAATGCTGTGTGGATTTTTTACGTACGAAGAACAATTACTATTTCGGATCATAACCAGTGTTCGCGGTGTTGGCACAAAGATTGGATTAGCAATCATATCTGTGATGAAACCTAAGGAAATTGTCAGCGCGATTGTTAACCAAAACAAAAGTGCTTTTGTAAATATTGATGGTGTTGGTGACAAGATGGCGGAAAGAATTATAGTAGAGTTGAAAAATTCAAAGCATATTAAGTCGCTATATCAATTGTTTGGTGTTATACAGAAAACAAATGAGGATGTTGTTGAAATGTCAAAATTATCAGACGCCATAGAGGCACTCGTCGCACTTGGATATGACTACATAAAAGCACAAAAAGCAATTATTGAAGTTTCGACAAAGTGCATAAATTCAACATCGCAAGATTTAGTAAAATCTGCATTAACAAAACTAAGTATATAATGGTGAACAAAAATATCAGTAACACAGTAGCATTAACAGATAGCGCAGAACTACAAATCGGTGGATTTGTATCATTTACAACCATCGATTTCCCGTTAGTCAACTCATCTTGCGTTGTTTTTTGTCAAGGTTGTACATGGCGCTGCTCATATTGTCAAAACAAAGAATTACAAAAATTCAAAAAAGCATTCTCATGGCAAGATGTTTTTCCAGAAATTGTGAAACGTAAGGATTTCATTGAAGGTGTTGTTTTTAGTGGTGGAGAACCGCTTGCGCAGGAAGCGTTAATCTCTGCGATTAAAGATGTTAATGCGATTAGTCTAAAGATCGCTATTCACACGTCTGGGGCCTTCCCACAAAATTTAGCGCGCGTGTTGCCTTTTATAGATTGGGTTGGCTTTGATATCAAAACTTGCTTTAATGATTACGATAATTTAACAAGTTGCTGTGGTACGAATTTACTTGTAAAGCAATGTTTAGATATTTTGCTGAAAAGCAATGTTGAGTTTGAATGCCGAACTACTGTCGATCCTGCACAAGTATCATTTTCACATGTAGCACAAATAGCTCAATATTTGCACGAACGCGGGGTAAAACGTTACGTTCTTCAACGATGTTTTGATCATCAACGTATTCCATTGGCAAACGACTGTACTGACATTAATGCGATTAACGCACTGAATGATCTCTTTCCTGGAATCACTGTTCGAGATTGAACACAACACATCAGATATTCTCTGTTTGACGGTTCTTATTTTTTAGGAAATTATGTAGAGCAGTCTAAGTCCTTTTCTTTAATTCTTGGAGTTCGCTAATAGCAATCCCCGTATACATACTAACTTTTTCGATAACTAATCCGTCAGCAAGCATAGTAATGGCTGCTTCACGAGCCTTTTTGGCTTTCCCCTCGGCGATGCCTTCAGCTTTACCTTCAGCGATCCCTGCAGCTTTTCCTTCAGCGATCCCTGCCGCTTTTCCTTCAGCGATCCCTGCAGCTTTTCCTTTCGCCTCTCCTTCAGCCAGCCCCTCTTCCTTCCCCATTTGCTTTGCCACAGTAAGTTCGCTATTGCGGTCGTTAATCGTCCTCCTCCTCAAATCCGCGATTGCCCGCACCTCATCATCCGCGCTGATATATTTCAGCGTCTCCATCGCCTCCTTAACTTCCTCAATCTGCAAAAATTCTGCATCCATAAAAACAGGATTCGCCAAAAACGAAAGCCATGCCGTTAAGGTGTCGCGTA
>JAITIY010000014.1 GCA_031279185.1 Holosporales bacterium | reverse complement strand
TTATCTTCGTTAAAAACAACATCCAATCGCCAATGCAGCCGATTTTCTATGCCCCAATGTTTTCGTGCAATGTTATTGAGTCGCCCAGCGTCCAGTTGTAATGACGATATGTAATACATAATTTCAGTCGTTTCTTTGCCTTTTTCAAAAAAAACCCACTAAAGAGCTTCATCAATTTCATGGCGAATTCTACAAAATATGCAAAAGTACTCCACGCTTTATAGCGCAAAATCAGCCTTTTTCAATATCTCATGCGTAGGCCCTGATTATCTCTCATAACAATGTTGGAAAAATATTTTTTTTGATATCCTTACTCTATTACTATGATTGTTTGAATGAAACTGTGCCTGTTGATGTTCTTGTAATCGATGACGAAACAGACATTTGTGAACTGGTTAGCGCGATTTTAATCGATGAGGGATATGAAGCGCGATTCGTTACTAACGGTGTTACAGCTTTAGAATCCATTAAGGAAAGGCAACCTGGAATAGTAATTTTAGACGTTTGGCTTGGAGATGGATCTAGAGAGGGGCTTAAGATTTTAGAAACAATAAAAAGAGACCATTCGTATGTTCCAGTTATTATGATGAGTGGACATAGTACAGTAGAGACAGCTGTCGCTACGATAAAAATGGGGGCTTATGATTTTATCGAGAAACCGTTTCAGGCGGATAGGCTTTTGCTTGTTGTTAAAAGAGCATTGGACGCAGCTAAATTAAAGAGAGAAAATAGCGAACTTAAAATGCAAGTACCGTTTTTATGTTCTTTGATAGGTAATTCTCATCAGATTAATGAAGTTAAACAAAAGATCGATGCGGTTGCTCAAACAAACACCAAAGTTTGCATACACGGGCCAGTTGGTTGTGACAGAGCTGCTATCGCACGTTATATTCATAATTTATCATTACGTACAGAGTTGCCATTTTGTTCAATAAATTGCTTAACAGCGCCGATGCAGCATATAGAAACAGAAATATTTGGATTAGAAACTACATCGACAGAAAAAAATATCCCAAGAAAAATTGGTCTGTTGGAAAACGCAAACAATGGAACTTTATTTATTGATGAGGTTCACTCTCTTGTTCCTTCTATACAAGCTCGTCTGGCTAAATTTTTACATCAATCTGAATTTTTTCGCATAGGTGGTTCAACTGCAGTAAAAGTTGATGTTCGATTGATTGTTGGTTCTAGCAAAACTGACAGCGAGTTACTCAAAAGTGAAACATTCTCTAAAGATTTGTATTATAGAACACATGTCGTCTCAATATCGATTCCTCCTCTTGTTGATAGATTAAACGATATTGCACTACTCTCTAGGCAATTTTTAATTGCCTATGCTTCTGCACAGCATCTTCAAGTTAAAAACCTAAGCTCAGGTGCTTTATCAATTTTAGAGTCGTATCAATGGCCAGGAGATATTCAACAATTAAAGAATGTGTTGGAGGGAAGCTTGATAATATCTGCAAGTAATGGATCAAATTGCATAGAAGTAAATGATTTACCACCAGAAGTTTTTCAAAAAAACCAATTTGCTCAATCATGGAATAAAAGAAATGCTGCAATTGTGTCTTTACCAATAAAGGAGGCTCGCGATGAATTTGAACGAGAATATTTATCTGCGCAACTTAAACGTTTTAATGGAAATATTTCTCAAACGGCTAAATTTATTGGCATGGATCGAGCCGCACTTCATAGAAAATTAAAGAATCTTCTGTTAAAAACTGACGATACCGACGAAGTGGACTAAAAATTGTATGGTCCCGGAATGTGATGATGTGGATTCTCAACAAAACTCGATGGCTCATTTTTCCATATTTTTATAATAAATCCATAAGGAGTTAACCCCTTTAATGTTTTTAATCGTTTCCCTTAGTTATAAGCTTTTAAAAACATAACAAATGCTCGTTTAATTCATCATAATTTTTATAAAAATACTTATTAACAGTTGCATCTTGTATTGTCCTGTTCATCCGCTCAACTTGGCCATTTGTCCACGGATGCTTTACTTTTGTTAAGCGATGTGCGATAGCGTGCTCATTACAAACTCGATCAAAAATATGCGCAAAAGCTGTGTTTCTGGTCGCGCGGAGAACGAGGGTCGGGAATATCTGCGAAAAAACGTGAAATGAGAGATTGCATAGAAAAATAAAAAATTTACAGAAATATAGCACAAATTACAAGCCGTTGCTTGAAGGTTTTTTCATGCGTAGGCCCTGATACACACGTCTATCTATTGATAACTATAAGTAATCTGTGTAAAACTCTGGCGATTGGTTTATGAAATTTTAGCGGTCATGCCTTCTTTTCAACAGTTGATCTTAGATTTACAAAAATTTTGGGCTGATTACGGGTGCGTTATCTTACAACCGTATGACATGGAAGTAGGTGCTGGTACTTCCAGTCCAGCAACGCTCTTACATGCATTAGGTAATGCTTCGTGGAATACTGCGTACGTACAACCATCACGTCGTCCAAGTGATGGGCGTTACGGAAAGAATCCGAATCGTATGCAGCTATATTATCAATTTCAAGTTTTCTTAAAGCCTGCTCCTGTTGACTCTCAAGACTTATACTTACAGAGTTTGATGTTTATTGGTTTAGATATAGAGCAGCACGATATTCGTTTTGTTGAAGATGACTGGGAAAATCCATCACTTGGGGCGACTGGTATAGGCTGGGAGGTTTGGTGTGATGGAATGGAAGTAACGCAATACACATATTTTCAACAAGTTGGTGGTATAGATTGCAATGTGGTCCCTGTTGAGATAACGTACGGTCTAGAACGGTTAGCAATGTTCATCCAAAATGTCGATAATTGTTTTAACATTAATTGGAACGGAAAAGATGGACCAAAAAAGTATTCGTACAAAGACATTAATTTACGCCAAGAACAAGAATTTTCTAAGTATAATTTCGAACTAGCTTCAATAGATATGCTATTTCAGCATTTCAAGGATCATGAACAAGAGTGCGTTAACCTGCTGCGAGCAGGTGTTGTTCTTCCTGCATATGAACAGTGTTTAAAAGCAAATCATATATTCAATTTACTCAACGCCAGAGGAGCGATAAGTACTACAGAACGAGCTTGGTATATTTCAAGAGTACGTGCTTTGGCTAAAAGTTGCTGTGACGCATGGTAGTAAAATTTACAGGTGATGATTATGATGAGGACGTTTTTTTTTGAAATTTTAAGCGAAGAAATTCCTGCGAAAATGCAGAAAAGTGCGATTAATAAATCAAAAGAAGTTATTGGTCGCATTTTAAAAGATATTGACATACATCATGAAGAAATTTATGCATCGTGTACAACTAGGCGCTTGTGTATATGTGTGACTGGTGTAGATGAAGAACACGAGAAGTACGTGTCAGAAAAACGAGGACCACGCATTGATGCACCGCGAAGTGCTATTGATGGATTTTTACGAAGCAATAATTTAACAAATGCTGACTTAATCGAAGATGGTGGTTATTTTTGTGTACGTATTGAACATAAAAAACAACAATTTATTGATCAAATACCAGACATTGTCTCATCTTTTGTGCGAGCCATGAGTTGGCCAAAATCTATGTATTGGTATAACCATCAAACACATACACGTTCTTGGTTATGGGTTCGTCCTGTTCGATCTGTTTTGTGCTTATGGGATAGCGAACCTGTAGTGTTTAACATAGATGGATGGGGAATAACGACTGGAAACGTAACGTATCATAAAGGGAAGCCATTTATTATTACATCATTTTCGCAATACAAGAATGTCTTAAAAGATAATTTTGTGATTGTTGACTACAATGAGCGCCAGCAAGCAATACTTGACGCATGTGAAACAGAAATAAAAGGAAAAGGGGTATCAATAAAATACGATGCGTCGTTACTTGATGAAATGACTGGTTTGGTAGATTATCCGTTTGTTGTAGTTGGCGATATTGATAAATCGTTTATGCATTTGCCTGCAGATGTTTTATCAACATTAATGAAAGTGCATCAAAAATATTTTTCGACAATAACACATAACGGAGAAATTGCACCATTTTTTATAGCGATATCTAATTGTCATACTAATGAAACAGTGCGTCTCGGATTTGAAAAAGTGTTGCGAGCAAGATTAAGCGATGCTGCATTTTTTTATTATGAAGATCTTAAGTCCCCATTGGAAGAAAATATAAAAAAATTAGACAATATTGTTTTTCATGAAAAATTAGGTACTTTAGGTCAAAAAGTTAATCGTTTGCGGAAATTAGTTCCTGAAATAGACAGGGCTGCGTTGCTTTGCAAGCTTGATTTAGTATCGAACATGGTCGGTGAATTTGATGTGCTTCAAGGAATCATGGGGGCGCATTATGCAGCAAAGCAAGGCGAAACAACTGATGTTGTAAATGCTATTGCCGAACACTACAAAGGACATAACAGTTTGCCGTGCACTAGTAACGGAGCTAGACTAGCACTAGCAGATAAAGTTGATACACTTGTCGGTTTTTTTTGTATCAATATTATGCCCACTGGATCAAAGGATCCATTCGCATTAAGGCGAGCTGCGTTGGGTATTATACGAATATCGTTAGCATTCCGTCATATAGATTTGAATAGTATGATAAACTTAGCGTTAGCTAATTATTCTAATTTCTTAGTGTTTGATAAGGAACAGGTCTTCAAAAATATTGTAACGTTTATTTACGAACGATTGGCCGTTTACTTCAAGGAACAAAAATCAATACAGCATGATATTATTCGTAGCGTTTTATCATTTGGCGAGATGCAAGCAAACAAGTTAGACATATTTGATTTACATGAACGCGCTATGTCTATTCAAGCGTACTTTGAAAGCGGCGAAAATGATTTTATGCAGTTATTCGACAGAGTGCACGGACTTTTGTCAACGATGTCACTTAATGCAAATTGCAAAATGTTGCAGAATTGTTGTATACGAGAAACATTGTTTCAAGATACTTCTGAGATAGATGCGTACAATGCATTAACGAACGTAATGAAGTTTTTTGCAACTATTCGCGATTCTGAAAAACACACGATCAATTACACTGAGGCAATCAAAAGCGTTGCAACGCTAAAAGGTGTATTTGATGTAATGTTTGACTCTGTGCAAATCAATTGCGAAGATGCAACTATACGTAACAATAGGCTAGCATTACTTGCAAATTTGTGGAATTTATATGCGCAAATAGCAAATTTTGTATGTTTTTTGAAGAGTAATTAAAATACTGAAAACATGGTAAGAGTTGTGTGGTGTATATGTGAGAATCGATAAATGGGAACGCATGATTTTATTAAAGTTGTTGATACAAAAAGAAAAAAACAATACGGCAGCACATCTATTTGCAATGTAATAAGCTGTGTTGTTGCTCCTGTTTACAAAAAAAATGGTTTTCTTCATGCTGAATTGATATTGGATTGGACAAAGATTGTTGGAGATGTATTCAGTAAACAATGCCGTCCAATTCGTATCTCTGGTATTCATCCTCATTGCTGTCTGTATATTGGTGCACCACGGTCTGTTGCGGTACAGATGGTATACATAGTGCCACAGTTGATAGAACGTATTCATGTATATTTTGGTTTTTCTGTAATAGAGAACATTCGTTTTATTGACGATCACTTTAGTGCTCAAACAACTGCTATAAAAAAGCCTGTCGAGGAAATTTATGTTCAAGATGAGATGTTCGTAGAATACGTTCCTCTATCGATGGCGCTAAGCAAGCTTAATTATTGTATAAAGAGCGAAACATATTTTGGTGATGATTAACATTTCAAGTGTTCGAATCAAGCAAAGTCAATACATTAAGACACAGACCTTACAGTTGCATCTCTACGTGATGCCTCTTCAAACGACTCATCACCATACTCTGTCAACGTCGATATCGTGCGCGCGATCATTCTCGTCCCATCTTTAGTTTCTTGTACTATGTGTTGACAACTTTGATCTAGTTTATCAAAAAATGGTTTGAGCATTACAACAATCTCATTTGGTCTAGCCTTTTGTTCTTCACTATAATGCTGAATTGTCGTAATGCATGCTTTTAGTGTATCATTTAATTCATTATACGCGTCACGATATTTGCTTGATTGAGCTATTGATGTTGAGAACGCACTATGTACTTCACTAAAAACGTTTGCGGAACGAGACCAATTCTCAGTCATTTGTGTGATTACGTTTTTAAAAGAATCCAATGCCTCAGCAATTTGTTCAATTAATGCAACAACATAAGTTGAACCACTGTTTGTGCTGTTTGGACGATATTTTAGTCGCGAAACCAGCATATCTTCGACTTCGTCATAAAACTGCTTTTCTGATTGACCTTGCAATAAATCCAACAATCCTAATATCAAAGATCCAACTAATCCAAAAATGGATGAGCTGAATGCGACGCCCATTCCTGATAATGGTGATTGAATTCCATCTTTTAATAATTGAAACAATTCAGAAGAAACGATTCCATCGAAAGAGAGACTGTTTAAAGAGTTCGTTATCGCCCCAACTGTTTGCGTTAATCCACAAAATGTTCCAAGCAAACCAAGTAGGATAAGTACGCCGATAACGTACCTACTGAATGTATGACGTTCTGATAATTTTCTTTCTAAACTCATAAGCGTCGTCTGAATTTCTTCAGAAGAAAACGCTAATCGAAATTGCCCGTTTGGTAATGTGAGCAAAGGACTCAGAACTGGAGAATAAATGTCTCCGACATTGACATTACTTTGAGAACAATTTTGTACATTACGACTGCATTGCGATTTATAGAAAAGCCAAAAGCGTCGGTCAGCAGAAAGATGTTTAATATAGATAAACGGACAAACAACTCCGCTTAGAAATGTTAACAAAATTAAACTATTAATCCATGGATTGTACATAAATGCTGGTAATAAATTTTTTGCACAGATACACACTATTGTTGCAATAACGCTGACAAAAACGGTCATTTTTATTTTGACAGAATTTTTTAACATGTACGTAAACACTAGTCCTACAACAATACGTTAACGCTACCATAATGACGATACATACTACAACTCCAGGTCAAAAAACCGTGTCTGTTAATTCGAAATGGAATCGTAAAAACTTTTTAAAAGCAATGATGTTTCCGCATGTTGTGAGGGAGAAACCTCTGTAGTGATTTTGCCAAATTTCAGAAGAACTATTCTATCACATAGTTTAATCAAAAAGTCTAAATCGTGTGATGCGACAATAATAGTAACATTAAGTTTGTTTACTCTTTTCAAAAGAGCTGAAACATCGTTCGTTGTCGCGATGTCTAAACCAGAAGTTGGCTCATCACACACCATTACATCAGGATCTATCATCAAGCTCCTTGCTAGTGCGACACGTTGTTTTTGTCCACCGGATAACGATTCTGGATACGCATCCTTTTTTTCGTTTATGCCCAAATCATTTAGCAACGCTTCCGCTTTAGCAATGCTTTGCATTTTATTTGTTTTTTTCTTTAAAGTCGGTGCATATACCAAATTACGCAAAACAGTCATATGTGGAAATAACTGAAAATCTTGAAACATAAAACCGATTTTGCCGCAACAATCTACATGGCCACTCTCCGGCGTTTCCAATCCTTGAATACATCGCAGCAATGTAGATTTCCCGCTCCCAGAATGTCCAGCTAATCCAACTATGCTAGCTCGCGTTACATGCAAGCTAATTTCATCTAGCACTTTGACATCATTGAAATATTTGCTTACGTTACAAATTTTTAGCATATAATCTCTTGCGTTCTACTTTTTTCCCCATAAATTCTATTAATAATACAAGCACATAATAAACAAACGCCGCAGTACATAATGGGGTGAAATATTCGTATTTTTCGGCAGCAATAACCTGTGACTTTCGCATGATATCCATGCCGCCAATTGTTGCAATTAATGCAGTCTCCTTTAGCAATGTAACTGTTTCATTTATTAGTGCCGGGAATATATTCATCACCACTTGTGGTAATATAATATCTTTCCACATATAAAACGACGGAACGCCAAGTGTGTACGCTGCTTCAAATTGTCCTTTTGGTAAACTCTCGATCCCTGCTCTTAAAATTTCAGAAACATAGGCGGCACTGTTAATTCCTAGTGCGATGATTCCTGTCGCTAGTATACCAAGATTGAATCCAAACAATGATGGAAGCGTGAAGTACACAATGCTTATTTGCAGCATTGTCGGCGTTCCTCTTATCACAGAAACAACACCACATACTACCGCTTTGCATATCTTGTGGCGTCGTAATATAGAGAACAACACTCCAAGCGATAGTCCAATAAGAATGCTGCCAGCGAGAATCTTCAAAGTTAATGTAGCGCCAGAAGCGATATATAAAAAATTGGAAATGAACTTACTCATTACTCATTTGGTGTTTCTGTTTCAGATGAAATATCTTTAATTCCCCATTTCTCTTTGATACGCAAAAATTCTCCATTATCAGTTAGCTTTTTAATCGCCGT
This sequence comes from Holosporales bacterium, assembly GCA_031279185.1. Taxonomy (GTDB): domain Bacteria; phylum Pseudomonadota; class Alphaproteobacteria; order BNTO01; family BNTO01; genus JAITIY01. The sequence continues at coordinate 1,461 of JAITIY010000014.1, read as the reverse complement.
ATTCATTGCGTTTAACATAACAGCGTTACCTTTTTTTACAGCCAAAGCAGTACCACAACTATTACGACTTAGATCCTCTGGTTTTGCGAGCACAAAATACTTTAGCTCAGTATGCTCGTTACAAAGAGATACGGCGACTAGTTCATCAACAACTATTCCGATAACTTGACCAGATTTGACAAATTCTGCAGCGCGAACAACGTTATCGATAGAAATAATTTTTACTTGCGGCAATTTTTCTTTAACCCATCGTTCTTGTGTAGAACCAAGCTGACATGCAATTGTTTCACCAGATAGATTTTTGATGTTCAATCGCTCATTTTGTTTATAGACCAGTACTATTGCAGATACATGATATGGTTCCGTGAAGTCATACAGTTCACGTCGTTCGTCTGTTGGAGTTATTGATGCAACGGCGACATCAATTGTCCCGTTTTGTAAAGAGGAAAACATTGACGGAAAAGACATGTCTTTAAATTTCACAATTTTACCAAGCTCGCGTGCGATAGCATTAGCAAGATCAATTTCGAATCCTGTTATTTCTCCATTTTTATAAAATTCAAACGGCGGATAATCAGCGCTAGTACCAAATACAATCCTCTGTTCGCTTGGGCGCTCATCACAACTACAAACAAAAAGAAGCGCGATAACCATAAAACCACGCAGGAGAACGTTCATGACATTCATGACATTATATTATTGCAAAAAACGACTGGGTTTCAGTATATAACTATATAAAGTATACAGTCAACAGAGTGTATAAGTTCTGTATAAGTTCACATACTTTGAGACTGCCCCGCGAGAGTCGCCCCTGCGAATATACTCCATTGGGGTTGCCACATTCAACGAAGAATGAGGGCGGTAATTGTTATATTTTTCCGTATTTCGCCGAAGTTCCTTTCTCATTTGCGTTATGTTATTCGCCAGCAAATCCCTCCCGTAAAATTCCTCCCGAAACGTACGATTGCCGCGCTCCTACGCCACCATTATAATCAGGTCTTCGTGGGGGCAAAACGTACAGCGGGAGCCCCAGTTTCTCGCAGATATCCTCAAATTCACCCATGAATTCCGAGCCTCCGAAAGTTGCGTTTATAAAAATAAATCTCGGGGCTTTTTACGTTTTTGTCCAGTGGAAATCCTGTGGATTTGAGGGGGATTTAGCGGAAAAACTAAATGTATGTGACGGATAACCCTATGCATAACCATGTGGACAATTGACTGGATACTTGCGTCCCCAATTGCCCACAAGGTTATACACGAGGGTTACCCAAACTCGTCAAAATCCGTCTGTTAGGACCACCGTAAAAGCTGTGGGGCAGTCTCATCTGTATCTGAACTAGAACATTATTAGAAAATAAATTAACATAACCGTATGCTTGCAATGTTTACATAAAAAAATTTTTAATTTATTTCGGTCCTAAGCAATGTAATACTAGACGTGTAGATATGATTTCGTTCGTA
>JAITIY010000006.1 GCA_031279185.1 Holosporales bacterium | reverse complement strand
TGCGCTGAAAGTATGGTCGCCCCCTGCCCAGTCAATTGAGGGAAACCGAAATGCTTCCGTACTTGTTCGGGCGAATCAGTTGAGTTTCAGTTATCGACAACGCCCCGTTTTCTCCAATTTGAGTTTTGAGATTGTGGCCGGTCAAACCACGGCTTTAGTGGGGGCGACCGGTTCCGGGAAAACTACCGCCGCCCATATTTTAGCGGGCTTGATTAAACCCAGCAGCGGAACAGTGGTATGGTCCAATCCCAGTCTACCCAATTCTCGGCGGGTGCAAATGGTTTTCCAAAATCCGGCGTCGACTTTTGATCCACGGTACAACGTTGAACAATCGCTCCACGAAGCTATGTTACTCAGTCGCCAAGCGACTCCCGAATTCGCCGAACTGGACTATCGCCGCCGCCGGATGGAACAAGTCTTAACCCAAGTTGACTTAAACCCCACTTTGCAAACCCGCAAAATTTCCGCCCTCTCCGGCGGCGAAGTGCAGCGGGTGGCGTTAGCTCGGGTGCTGTTGTTTTCGCCTCAACTGATAATTCTGGATGAATCGCTTGTCGGACTTGACCCCATCACCAGTAACCGCATCGTCGCCCTGCTCAAAGACATCCAACACTCCAGCGGCGTCGCCTACCTATTCATCTCCCACAACCCCGCCCTAGTCCAGACTATGCTGAGCTGAGGTTAAAAATTTTTTTGGACTGGTTGAATTCAATTTATTTGTACTAACGGTAATAATTTGACGAGAAATATTTGAGTCATTGTCGTAGTTAATGCATGCGGATCTGTGTTTAGATTGCAGAATTTTGTGCTAAGTTTTGCCTCAAATCGGAAGAATGACGGAATATGTCTGTTAATATGAAAGCATGTGGGGTCTTTGTATAATATGAATATGACGCAATGAGCACAATACGTGTCGATGTAAATCCAAAAATTCTGGTATGGGCTCGTGAAGAGCGCGGTTTTAATATAGACTACGTTGCGAGTAAGGTCAAGAAAGATGCCAGTATAATTCAAGACTGGGAAACTCATGGCTGTGGTCTGCCTTATACCATTCTTGTAAAATTAAGCCAGTTGTACAAGAGACAGGTCGCCGTATTCTTTTTGAGCAATACACCACCAGAGACAAAGAAACCAGAAGATTTTCGTAATCTAAATCGGCAGAATAAAGAACTCAGTCCTGACGCAATATTAGCGATTCGCAGAACTAAAAGATACCTCGAATTGTATCGAGAGTATATGCCAGCCGAACAATTAAAAAATCAATATAAATGGCTGCAGGTATTAAGAGAAAGACAGCATGATGGTCTCGAAGAAACACTTCGCGATTTGCTAGATGTCCCTATTAGTGAACAGAAGAAAAAAAAGAACCAAAATTTGAAGTTTTGGCGGAACCGTATTGAAGAAAAGCTTAACATATTTGTCTTTCAGTTCCCTGTTGACGAGTCCGAGTTTGATGGATTTAGTTATATTGCAGATGGTCCACCATTTGGTATTACATTAAGCAATAAAGCCACTGAGAATCGTAAGATTTTTACCCTTTTTCACGAGATTGCGCATATTATAAAAGATCATGCAGGTATTTGTATAACAGGTCCAAGTCGAACGTTTCAAAAATTTGAGACGCATTGTAATAAGTTTGCCGCTGGTTTTTTAATGCCAAAAAATGAAATGGCAATATTTAGTAGTTTTGAGGATTTGCAATCGCGCGCAGATGAACTTGGTGTAAGCAGAGAGGCGTATTTGATACGTGCTCACGATCTCAATCTTGTTAACGATACCGATTTTTTCGACTATATGACAAAGATTGAACAGATAAACAAGATGTTTATGATGAAACAGGCCGAAGAAAACAAGCATGGAAATGGATACGTTCCTCGCGATATTCTTAGCAAGAGCTATAGGGGCGAAAAATTTTTTGATTTTGTGTTAGAGATTTACAATGCAAATCGAATTAGTCCTACAGTTGTCCGTGATGTTCTAGATCTCAAGGTGATGGGATTAGAAAGGTCTAGTAGGCAATGAACCATATTGACAAAGAAAAAATTTATATTTTCGATGCAAATGTGTTTATTAATTTGCATAGAATCAATAAACATTCTATTCCTCTACCTAATGAAGTATGGGAAAAGATTGGTGAGTTGATGGATAAAGGGAAGATTATATCTCATACCACAGTTTACAAAGAAATTGTTAGTGAATCGAAGAACCCAGATAACGTTTCTAAATGGGTTATGGCCCATAAAGACTCTTTTAAATCTCATACTCAAGCACAGTTAAAAATAATTTCTGAGGTAGTTGAAAAGTATCCAAAGCTTATCGATTATGGCAATGAAAGAGATCAGGCCGATCCATGGCTTGTTGCATTAGCAGTAGAAATGAGTAATCAAGATATTGCTCACGATTATGCTGTCGTTACACAAGAAAATCAGACAAGTACGGTTAAATTGCCTGCTGTGTGCAGAGAGTTTGGTATTCGCGCAATAGACTTAGCAAGTTTTTTTACAGAAAATGGAATTACGTTTGGAATTAGTTTCAGTTAGAAAGTAGACTTAAACCCCCTTTTGCAAACCCGCAAAATTTCCGCCCTCTCCGGCGACGAAGTGCAGCGGGTGGCGTTAGCTCGGGTGCTGCTGTTTTCGCCTCAACTGATAATTCTCGATGAATCGCTTGTCGGTCTGGACCCCATCACCAGTAACCGCATCGTCGCCCTGCTCAAAGACATCCAACGCTCCAGCGACGTCGCCTACCTATTCATCTCCCACAACCCCGCCCTAGTCCAGGCTATGTTGAGTTGAGGTTTAATTAACTTTTAATCTGGAAAGGGCCGTAATAAATATCTTGTCGCGTTACTTTTAGTGTTATTTTTGTATAAGAAAATGATGGGAAGGGCGGTCAAAATAATGATTTTCATAGCGCAAAACACGGAAGAGCATCATTTTTTCGCCAAATACTTATAAATGTGTATTGCTATAAAAATGCCCAGGTCAGACAAAAACAATTTCTCTGCTTCACCTAATTGGTTTCTAAGCGCTATTGCATCTTCAGAACCATGCCGAAAAATGTGCGTCTTCTTGCGATATTCAACTATTTGAGTTTGTGTAAAATATCCGAAAAATATTCTATCGTATTCTAAGTTAATATATTTGCCCTCCTTTTTCAATAAATGCTCAATTAAGGCATTGAGTATAAATAGTTTTTCGTCGATTTCCATGTTGTCAAAGTCTGCGTCTCTTGTAGAAATAAGCCGAATTTTTTCTTTAATTGCACTCGGAATTTGCTGAAATTTATTACTTGATGTTATTTTCATATTGTCGCATAATTCTCGTCGGTCTTTCCATCGAACAGGAGAGCGAGAATTATCGCGCTTCATTATATATTCGCGAATATCTTTGTAAGCGAAATGATAAAGCGTATCTGGCCTCGACAATAAGTCTGGGAACTCTTTGATAACGAATCCATTTTTATAAAGCCAAAAACAGAGTAATATGAAATACAAGTTATTATTTTCAAAGTTTTCGTCTGGCGGTTTACAGATTTCTCTGAATTCGTCAATTATTTCTTTTTTATCAAAAACTGGAAACTCGTCTTTATTCGAAACAACAAATGTATAAAATTTATTATAATATCCGTCTACATTATCTATAAAAAATTGTAATAAATTTATCATAAATTTTTTTTACCATGGGAGGTAAACAGATTCTCAGCATTATCTGCTTTTGCCATAATTTATTTCGGTTTTTTGTTATTTAAGACTATAAAAATATAACTATTTGATAATCTAATTTCCAATGGATTCGATGGTTGAAGACTTTAATTATATAAGAGACGCAAAGTGCTTAATGCAGTCATAGACCTGTTGAATGAACTGAAGGGTGCTAATTGATATGGTTAACATAGAACAAAATATTAGAGCTCGAATAGTTAAGTGGAAAAAGTTACTTCTTGATATGACGAAACGAAATCGCTTGTTGTGGTACAAGGCATACAAAGTTGGCACGTTAAAATTAGAACGGGGTATTTTTGATAAAGAGATTAGTTCTATTCATGCTATTATCAAAAGTTTGGCATTCAATAATGGGGTTATAGAATTTATCGCAGATCCTACTATTTCGCGTAATGGCTCACAACGCAGTTTTGTATTTTTTGCAGAAACAAATGATGGTAATGAGGACGATGAGGACGATGAGGACGACGATGACATTGAAAATGAAGAAAAACGAAGGGAGATGATTAAAGCACGAACAAAATCTTTATTAAATATTTCCAGAAAAATTAAGTCGGAGTACGAAGAAAGGGGATTGAATATTGGGTATATTGCCTTAGGGTTTCTAAAATGGTACGAACGCGAGGATGCAAATACCGAAGTGAAATCGCCTCTTATAATGATCCCGATTAAAATTGAGCAAGAAGGACGTTATGCGCCATTCAGAGTGTCATTAAATACTGATGAACAAATTTTGTTGAACCCAGTCATTGAAAAAAAATTTGAAACGGATTTTCCCAGCATTTTTGCCGGTTTACCGGCTGCTTTTGACAATTCGTCAGCTGTTGATGAATTTTTTCGGTTAATTAACGTAAAGATTGCAGACCAACTGTATTGGAGCATAGAAAACGAGGCGGTTTTAGACACTTTCAGTTTTTTGAATTTAGCTATTTGGAATGATTTAGATAAAAATGGAGAGCTCGTAGTTAATAACCCCCTCAGTAGAGTTTTAGCGGGGTCGGAACGGATAGATGAAGGATTTGTTTACGAAGAAGGCAATCTCGATTTAGATAACGTAGAAGCAAAAAACAATCTTAATATTTATGAAGTAGACTCCTCTCAGCAAGAGGCGATTTACCGCGCTAAAAAGGGTGAGAGCTTTGTAATTCAAGGCCCTCCAGGAACTGGCAAAAGCCAAACTATCACTAATATTATCGCTGAATTGCTTTATTTAGGCAAAAAAGTTTTGTTTGTATCTGAAAAACAAGCGGCACTAGATGTAGTTTATAACAAGCTTGCAAAGAGAAAATTAGACGACTTTTGTTTAATTTTGCATAATTCAAATCAAAGAAAAGCCGATATTCGCGAACAACTAAAAAAATCATACGAAATAGCGCATAATAGAATATCTGTTTCAGAACAATCTTTGCAAAAATACGACGATCTTGATAAGGTGCGCGGAAAATTAAATTTATATAGCGAAGAATTGCATCGACAATATAATGACAATACTACGGCATACATTTTAATGGGCGAGTTAAATAAACTTGAGAATACGAAAGATTTGGCGTTTAATATGCCCGACGATTTTGAATGGAATTCTGACTATGATACGGTAATTAAGGATATTTTTACAAAAGTAGATAATTACGGAAAAAGTTTTATTGACAATACAAAGCATTTTGATAATAATTTTTGGCAGTTCTATACTGGCAGTTTTACGAATTCAACAAGACGGGAAGTACAAGAAAAAATTCGTAATATTACTCCGAGAATCTTAAGCGAAAGAACGGAAAATGTAACTTTCGAAAACATTCTATATCGGATATCGGAATATTTCTCTTTAATGAATGACATTCCATTTAAGCAAGCGGATTGTGAAGAGTTAGTAAAAATTACTCATCAAATTGAGACAGAGATAAGTACGATAAAAGAACTTGAAAAATCTATCAGGGAATTACAAAGTCAAAACGAGAAGCTACGTTGTGAATTAGTCTTTTCTTTTACTGATGATTTTTTAGAATTTGATCAAGCGCAAGTTTACTACAAAAAATTAATCAATAAATATCGTTCTTTTTTCATTCGATGGATTTCGTCTGACTATAGAGCATTGTTAAAAACATTGAAAAAATACCGCGTGAGGAAATTGAATTATGCGGATTATGTGAAATACATTGAGTTGTTAGTAAATTTCCGTAATAATTTGCGAACTATTAATGATTATAGTTCATCGATTTCATTATCTCAAAAGAAAAAAAAGCGGAACTTCACTATAATTAAGCGACTTTTGTCCGATAAAAATAAAGAAATTGCTGCACTCTTGGAAGGAATAGATTTTGAGACACTAGCAGAATATCAAAGCTATTTTGAAGCGAGGCGTATTTTACTTAAAAATTATGAGCTTGATGATTTTGTCGAGAAAATTGAAACTCAAGATAATTTATTGCCCGCTAATGAAATTGGGAATATTTTCAAGAAAAGATTTTTAACTTTATTATTAGAAAGAACTGATTTTGATAAAAAATATTCAAATTATTCAGAAAAAGAACACAATCATGACGCCGATATTTTTCGAGAGTACGATAAGCAAACCCTAGACATTTCGGCGGCAAGAATTAAATGTGAATTGGTGTCTAAAATGCCTCACTTTTCCAGTTTTACTAATCGAATTCAAGGCGACGAGAGGTCTCTATTAGAGCGTGAACTGAAGAAGCAGTCTCGCCTGATGCCGACGAGGAAACTCATTAAAGCTTTACCAGTGATACTGCCATTATTGAAACCGTGCATGATGATGTCGCCACTCACAGTTTCGTCATACTTAGGCGATAATCCAGATTGGAAATTTGACGTAATCATCTTTGACGAAGCTTCACAAGTTAAGCCTGAGCACGCTATTACTTCCATAATTCGTGGGAGTCAAGTTATCGTTGCTGGCGATTCTAAGCAGATGCCCCCGACAACTTTCTTTGACTCGAATGACGAAGATGAAGACTATGAAGAAAACAATTTGCATACGACAAATCTTGAATCAATTTTAGACGAAATGTCATCTTGTTTTCCTGACGTATATTTGAACTGGCATTATCGCAGCAAGGATGAATCATTAATTGCCTTTTCAAATAAGAAATTTTATAGTAATCGTTTATCAACGTTTCCTTCGCCTATGACAAATAATGAGAAGATCGGCGTGAATTTTGTCTATTGTCAAGAAGGTATTTGGGAAAGTAAAAATGGTAATAAATCGGAAGCGGAACAAGTGGCCCGTTTGGTATTTGAACATATCAGAGAACATCCTAAACAATCACTGGGAGTGGTGGCTTTCGGCAAGTCTCAGGAATACGCTATTGAAGAAGCTGTGAATAAACTACGCGATTTACACCAAAGACACGAGAAGTTTTTCAGTGACTTAAAGCCTGAACCGTTTTTTATTAAGAATTTGGAAAATGTACAAGGCGATGAGCGAGACAGGATTATTTTGTCTTGCGGCTATGGGAAAACTAAAAAAGGCGATCCAAGTTCTTTTGCCATGCGTTTTGGGCCCCTTACGATTGAAGGCGGTGAAAGACGTTTAAACGTAGCAATTTCTCGTGCGAAGCGTTCAATGACTATTGTTTCATCTTTTAAGGCATTCGAGATCCGCGAAACAGAAGTTAATCCCCGTAGAAAACTACTCCGTGATTTCATTGAGTATGCAGAGCGAGGAATCGTAGCTCTATTAGGGGACACAGATGTCGATCCTACTAACTATACCCCAGAATTTGATTCGGGATTTGAAGAAAATGTTTATTATTTCTTGAAAGACAAAGGCTATAAACTTCGCACTCAAGTAGGAACTTCAGGTTATAAAATTGATATGGCCATACAACATCCAGAAATCGACGAACGCTTTGTTTTGGCTATTGAATGCGACGGGGCCTCTTATCATAGTAGTCGCACCGCTCGTGATAGAGATATTTTACGTCAGGAAATATTGGAGAATTTAGGATGGACGTTTTATCGTATTTGGTCAACTGATTGGTTTCGCGATAATATCAATGAGAAAAAGCGATTGATCGAGGCTATTAACTGCGCTATAAAAAATTATAATAGCGGGCCTTCTAGTGACGAAAATATTTGTTTCTCAAGTAAAAGTAATGCTGAAAAAGATTCAGAAATTAAGTTAGCTTCTGATAATACAAAATCTAAGCTTGATCAAATATATAGTGGATGGCAGTTAGCGCTTATGAAACGGTATGGCAATTGGAGTTATGGTGATAAGTGGAATAGTTTGGATGTTATGAAGAATTGCAATGCTATTGAGTTGATTATGGGAGATATATTGGAATACACGAACGGTTTAAGTCCAGAAGTTGTATTCCGTGAGATAAATGAAAGGGTTTTTGAGAAAGCCCGTTATACTAAGCCGGTGCACAGAATCTATAGAGATAAATTCAACAGTAATTTTGTAAAAACAAATCAAGTCGAAATTATCAATGGCATTATACGGTTAAAATCTTCTTCGCGCTAGATTTCTCAATTCCTGCATTGCAAACC
>JAITIY010000050.1 GCA_031279185.1 Holosporales bacterium | reverse complement strand
CGTCCAGACTTATTATTTCGGTGTAAATTTTTTGCAAACTTTCTACAAATTCGGCAAAACAATCACTAAATTGCAATGGAGAGATTGCATTCCAAAAGCGTTGATAGGTGTCGTGACTGGGAACCCCTCCGGATAAGTCAAAATATTTAGACAATTCTGAAAAATGCATTTCTACGAAATCAGAAATGCCAGAAAAGCTATCGATGCCAGCCAATGCCGCACAAAAAGTGGTTCCGATAATCGATATAAAGTCATGAACTTGGTTTTTCCACGACCTTGTGTCATCAATTTTCAAAAAAAACCCCTAAAGAGCTTCATCAATTTCATGGCGAATTCTACAAAATATGCAAAAGTACTATCCGCTTTATAGCGCAAAATCAGCCTTTTTCAATATATCATGCGTAGGCCCTGATTTGTCTTTATGAAAAAAACGCCGTACAGACGGTTTAATTTGTTCGAGAAGTTGATCAAAATCGAAGCCGCACCTGCCACCACATTGAGCGATTCGCGCAGACCCGCCCCCGCGCCAACCATGCTCTTTGCAAATTAATTGCACCAAATTATTCGCATTAATATCACCCACACTACTATCCGAAACACCAACAACAACAACGGCATTATCGTTGACCAATCCAACAACAACAACGGCACCATTCACAATTCTTTTCTGCAAATCCACTGTCTGTTGTCTTATTTGTTGTACTAAAGTAGAGTTATACATTCTGCAAAACGTTATCTCTACGTTCTCAATAATTTCTGTAGCCATATCACCAACTTGATTCGCACTTGAACTTTCTTGTAATTGTGTTCGTAAAAGTTTGCATTCGTTTTTCAATTGATCTATTTCATTTTTAGATTGTTCCTGCATTTGATCAATCCATAATGACAACGCCCTCCCACAAACAGCCTCAATCCTGCGTACTCCAGCGGCGACACCACATTCACTTAATATCTTAAACGTACCGATATTCCCTGTATTAGTAACATGCGTACCACAACATAATTCCTTTGAAATATATTTACTTTTGTTATGATTCCCTACCAATGTTTCTTTCCCTATTTTAACAACACGAACATTTGTTTCATATTTATTGTCGAAAAAAGCCAACGCATCATGAACATCACTTCTGGCACACACTATTGTTTCACACGGCAATGCTGAATAGATTACACTATTAATGTAATGCTCTATATCTTCTTTTACACTTTTTGACAATGCACCGTTCCAAGTAAAATCGAAACGAAACTTTGTATCTTCTATTAATGAGCCCTTTTGCTTAACATAATTACCAAGCTTACTACGTAATGCAGCTTGCAATATATGCGCCGCTGAGTGATGTGCGCTTATCCGCATCCTACGTTCCAAGTCGCACTCAGCTTGAACTTTATCACCAACTAAGAATATACCATTATGAAACGTACCTTCGTGAACAATACGTTTGTTAATCATATAAGTTTTGTTTACGAGAAATTCAGTATTGTTGTTTGCGATATGACCACTATCGCCTATTTGTCCACCAGATTCTGGGAAAAAAGGAGTCTGATCCAACACTATACCAAAACGTTTATCATCAAAACGATGTATATGGACTACTACGCACGAATACTCGAAATAAGAGTTATAACAACATTGTATAGTTTCAGGCACCTCACCTAAATCTATATCGCATTCAGTACTTTTGATGGAAAACTTATTTGATCGTTTTGACAAACTTTGTTGTCGTTGCATCAATGTATTAAATTCATCAAAATCAACAGAGAGTCCATTGCTTTTTAAAATGTCCGCAGTTAAATCAACAGGAAATCCATAAGTATCATATAATTTAAACGCTACGCTGCCTGGTAAAGTATTGCTAGACAAATTTCGGATAGATTCATCGACCAGCTTCAACCCATTATCCAATGTCTCACCAAACCGCTTTTCTTCATCTAACAACACGTTTTTTATCAATGCATTGCATTGATCTAGTTCTTTATATTGATCGCCCATTAGCTCAGTCATTTTGTCTACTAGAATATACAAAACAGGTTCAGTCGCGCCGAGAATTCTTGCATGACGAATAGCACGCCTAATGATGCGCCTAAGTACATAACCACGTCCTTCGTTCAATGGCGAAACACCATCTGCAATTAAGAAACAAATAGCGCGCATATGGTCAGCGATGACATTGCACGATTTATCCTCTCCAACAGTTTTGCGTGTAATGCGGCGAATTTCTTTAATTAAATCAACAAATACATCAACTTCAAAATTGCTTTGTTTGCCTTGTAAAATAGCAGCAATCCTTTCTAATCCCATACCAGTATCAATACACTGTAACGGTAAATTAATACGTGTCCCGTCAGATTTTTGCTCGTATTGCATAAACACGAGATTCCATATTTCAGTGAACCTGTCACCATCAGCCGTAGCAGATCCAGGCGGGCCACCAACGATGTTTTCGCCGTGATCATAAAATATTTCTGTACATGGCCCACACGGACCAACGTCTCCCATAGACCAGAAATTATCCGTAGTAGCTATTCGAATGATTTTTGAATCAGAGAATCCAGTTATCTTTTTCCAATATGTTGAAGCTTCATCATCTTCGGAATAAACAGTTACATATAGCCGTTCTTGTGGCAATTCTAATTCTTTTGTTACAAATTGCCAGGCATAATAAATCGCTTGCTCTTTGAAGTAATCAGCAAAGGAAAAATTTCCAAGCATTTCAAAAAATGTGTGATGCCTAGCTGTATATCCAACATTCTCAAGATCATTGTGTTTTCCGCCTGCCCTTACGCATTTTTGAGCTGTTGTTGCTCGTTTAAAAGGAGCTGATATTTTGCCAGTAAAATAATCTTTAAATTGATTCATTCCAGCGTTAGTAAACAACAGTGTAGGATCATTTTCTGGTACTAATATGCTTGATGGCACAACGACATGATCATTTTTGGCGAAATAATCCAAAAATTTTTTTCTAATATCATTGAGCGTTATAAATAAACCATGCATTCTATCCAACATTTAAGATGCTAACACACGGAGATAGTACAAATATTGATATATACATTCAAGCGATCAAGTCGCATTTTGCCAGTTTTGCAAGAATTGATCATATATTTTGGTAAGAGTATATAGATCTTGTAATGAAACTTTTTCATCAATTTTGTGTGCATCGCACGTTTTCAATCCAAGTTCTGCGAACGGAGCAATATCTTTTATAAATTTAGCATCAGAATTTGCACCCTTAGAAGAAACTTGCGGTTGTTGGCGTGTGACTTGCATAGTTGCATTAATCAAAATATCAAATAAAGGATCAGGTCGCGACATAAACGGTTGACACGCGACATCATACGTAAAATGCCATTGTATATTATTTTGTTTGCCTGAAATTGTTTCTATTATATTTATTAATTCATTCGCTGATATATTTTCATCAAAACGAATATTAAAGCAACATTTAGCCCAAGACGGAACAACGTTTGTTGCACCACTATTTGAATATATGGAAAAAACCTCGATATTATAATGTCCAGATGTTTGTGCTAAGAGGTTAAGTTCATACACAAGTTCAACCAACTTAGTAACCGGATTAATGCAGTATGCTGGATATGCCACATGTCCAGATACACCCTCTGCAGAAATCGAAACATTCATGCTTCCTCTGCACCCTATTTTTATGTGATCACCAATTTCTTCATAGCTTGTTGGTTCTCCGATTAAAACAAAATCGAATACTGGCAATCGTTTCTGAGATCTTAATAAATTTAGCACAGCTGGTGTTCCAAACTCTGCGGAACCTTCTTCATCTCCTGAAATAATAACAGCGATAGATACATCGCTATTTTGACGTAACGCAGACATGCAGCACGATATACTACCCTTCATGTCTACAGCACCACGCCCCCAAATATTATCATTGATGAGTGTGCCGGCAGGATGTTTCTGAGAAGCTCCTATAGGAACAACATCAGCATGTCCTAAAAATAGTAATATTTTTGAGTTATTTGCTGCTTCTTGTTGCGCAGTACAATCGTTTACATTTTTATGAGCATATAAGTTATGAATACCATGAAAAGATAATATTTCCGCATTAAAGCCAAGTGAAATAAATTGCTTATATAAAAAATTAATGACATCTTCGACGTGAGGCATTTTGATGAGTGTTGACAGCAATTTAGCAGTATCATTCATAGTAGTCGTGCTGTTTTCTTAATTTTTCATTAATTTCAGTATTAGTTTTTCCATAACGAACAATTACAGCACAGTGTATAGCAATGCCGTTGTTGCTTTGATATGTTCCAGGAACAACAACTGCGTTACACGGAATTTCTTTGTAAAATATTTGTCCTGTTTCTCTATCTATAATTTTAGTAGATGCACCAATGTGTGTTCCCATCGCTATTGTTGAACCATGCCGCACCAACACCCCTTCTACTACTGATGAATTAGCGCCGATAAAACAATTGTCTTCAATAATTACAGGTAATGCATTAACTGGCTCCAATACACCTCCAATAACAACATTAGATGAAATATGACATTTTTTACCGATTTGTGCACAAGAACCAATTGTTGCGAATGAATCAATCATTGTTGTTGATCCAATATAAGCTCCTATGTTGACGAAACAGTTCATTAATACGACGTCATTTTCAAAAAATGAACCATAGCGCACAATTGCGCCTGGTACTACGCGAATCGCGCTTTTCTCGAACATAGCTTTGTCCCATCCATCAAACTTCAACGGAATTTTGTCGTAAGCATTGTGTTGTAACTGACTAGTTGTTGTTGAGATGTATTCTGTAATAGATTGTTTTAGCGATTCGTTCAAAATCCATTCACCATCTACACAAAAGCAAACACGTTGCAAGCCTAAGTTAAGGCTTCGGATATTACACTGTATCGATTTACAACTACACATCATTATTACGGCATCATGGGTTGTTACATAACAGCTACGCATTTGCGAAAACAAATTGCACTGAGCGGGTGAGGAGAATCGGACTCCCGTCTTAAGCTTGGGAAGCTTCTGCTCTACCATTGAGCTACACCCGCATATACTATTACTACATCAAAAAAGCTCTGTTAGACAATGATATTTTTAACGTTTTAATACACCAGGACTATGGTTATGCTATGAAATCACAAACCGATTACATTGTCAAGACGATATTTGTGGTGGAATGGGTAAAGAAAATAGTTGCCGTTTTAGTAAATGCCTGTTACAATAGAGTGTAGTCTAATGTTTGGATGATAGCTATGCGTTGCAGTTTCTTTGTTTGTGTATTTACTTGTATTTGGTCCACAATTGCCCATGGGGACACCGGCGCAACGCGCGATCATCTCATCAAGACATATGAGAAAGACATACGCGCCGTACTAACAGGACAACACGCGCTCTACCTGGACACTGACTATCTCAATCGCACCTATTGCAAGAACACTACTCAGATTCTTAACAAATACGTTGAACTATTACGCCGTCAACGACGTCCCGGCCAAATATTCGATGCACGGGAAGCTGCTCGACAAATCTTGAACATAAATTACTCACCCGGCGGACTACTGATCGCCATTTTTGCTGCGCTGCACGGCGAGAAATTCGGCGACTGCGTTCCGGAGTTGTGCTATTTAGCTCGTGCACTGTTTGAAAATGCCCCGCTCATCGCCGTCACCGTACCAAAGGAGGAGTTCCGCGCTCACTTATGGAATGTTGCTACAAGAGACACAGTATCGACTGAACAACCATTTCAGCCTCAACCTATATCTTTGCAGCAGCTACTAGCGCCAGCGAATGGCACTGATTATTGTTGTTTGTTTGATTGCTTGTCTTTGATTGCAAACAATAACGTACTGATACCATTCCTGCTCCGCCATCCACACATACAAGATGGCCAGAATGCGGAGTTCATCCAGACCGCTCCATTTGAGACAGCTCGACTGCGCATACCCTCTGCCCAAGTGCAGGTCAGCTTGGTCATTAAGAATGGGCGACAAATCAAACTCAGTATCTTAAAAGAGTTTCTGCGATTTTGGTCTTGCTCGCCGTCGAAACAAACGCCACTAGTGGCCCTACCAAGCTGTAATCTTGATGTCTTGAGTCATGCCTTTGACGCGCTGCGATTACGTGACCAACATGGGCAATCTCTTGAGCAAATCCCGGCTAACATAGTTTTTGCCGGCGACGCAGCATACGCGCGATGCTTGCAACTCGACAGTGCAGATCCGTTGTGGCTAGAGTCAAAATGGGTCCTTCTTCGCTTACCTGGAGACCTTGAATATCGGAGTGTGCAAGAGTGTAGAAATGTAAAAGCAACCTACCCGTATCCCTGGATAATCGACATGACGTACTACCAGGGCATAGTGTACCTAACGACTGAACCTTTGGTGATTACAGGGTTCGGCACTGTCGATGGCACTAGGGACAAAGATCTAACGCCACTTGAAAGAGAAAGCGCTATCGAACGACTCACGGCAATCATCACCAACTTAACTAAGAAAATACCGTCAGGACAGTTGACAGTCGTAATCGCGTGTCACGCCCGTTCTAAGGACTGGCGGCTCCTTTTGCAACAACTCACGGCTGCGTTGAAATGCAGTTGCCCTAGAGATTTTTCCCGCCTGGCCTTGAGATGCATAGCCACAGATGATTGTACAAGCGCCCAGCCAGAAGACGGAACATGGGCCGACGGATTTAAAGTTATTGTGCCACATCAAGATGAGGTCCGCGTGGTATGCGGCGGAGGGGGGACCCTGCATTTACGTGTAGTGCGGCCACACACGTGAAACTACACAGCAAATTGACGAAAGCATCGAAGCATCCGCAAAAAATCAATCTACCGTTGTCCACAAAAACATAATTTGCTGGCGAATAATATAACGCAAATGAGACAAGAACTTAGACGAAACGTGGATAAATACTATTACTACCGTCCATATTACTACCGTCCATATTTTAGATTGAATGGATTGACGCCAATGGAGTATATCTTAACTGTGACGACTCTCACGTAGCAGTCTCAAAGTATGTGAAGTTATATAGGAATTTGCAACAAGTCGACATAATATGAACTTAAAGGTATAATTACTTCTTCAAAATAACATTTTGTTAGAAATATGCGCTATCACAAGAAAAAGATACCACTGCAAATATGGATAATTGGTATATCGTCAGCTTTAATTACATCGTCAGCAGCGATGTTTTTCGGTGTATTTGGCTTGTTCTTAGATAGTAAGGGAGCTTCAAAGGCTGACATTGGATTAATAGAAGGAGGCATTGAAGGACTTGGATATATATTAAAAATTGCATCAGGAATCGTTAGTGACTATTTGAAAAAACGAAAATTGATTTTTGCGATTGGTTCTTTTTGTTCTGAAATATCTAAATTGATAGCTGCGTTGTTTGTTTCGTCAACTAGTGTTATCGTCGGGCGCATAATTGATCGTATTGGCAATGGTATCCAAGCAACACCTAGAGATGCTTTTGTTGGAGATTATGCCCCAAAATCTCTTAGAGGAACATGTTTCGGATTGCGTCAGAGTCTTGGAACAATTGGCTCAATTTTAGGTGTGCTGGTCATATCTTACTTACTTAGACACTTCAACAATAATTTCCGTTTGATATTTATTGCTGCAAGTATTCCAGCAGCAATTGCGTTTGTTGTCATTTTATTCTTTGTTCATGATGCAAACATTTCATACGAAGAAGCAGAAAACGCAGCTAAATCAAAACGTAAAGCATTAAAATTTTCTCCTAAAGATACGCTGTACTTAGATAAATCGTTTTGGATGCTAATGATCGTTGTCGCAGTTTTTATGTTAAGCAGAATGAGCGAAACTTTGATTATTTTGTATGGGAAGAATACTTTTAACCTAACAAATGATATCGCAACAAACACAATGCTCGTGTACAACATATTTGCCGCAATCGCAGCGTATTGTTCTGGTCGATTAATCGATAGATTTAACTCTGTGCACGTAATGATGTATGGGACATTTATCACAATTCTATCTAACGTGATTATGGCCATATCAACCAACTATATCTTGTTTTTGTGCGGAGTCGTTTTTTGGGGAGTCCAAATTGGTTTGATGCAAAATGTATTTTGTGCCAAAATCGCAGCAATTGTGCATCCTGATTTTCGAGGAACTGGATTCGGCGTTTTTTATCTTATTACCGCTATTAGTTTGATGTTGGCAAATACTATAAGTGGCCAACTTATTAGCAAAGGTATTTATTTATTCATTTATGGGGCCACAATAAGTACATTTTCTAGCTGTATAATTATTTTGTTCAAAAATAAACGACTATTGAGCACGTGATACAGTTGCTTAAATGACGTAGTTATATAGTCAACTAGATCGCATCGCACACTTGATTTTGTCGTCGATAAGTTTGCACATATTGTCAATGCCATACAATGCGATAAACGATCCGATCCTAGGACCGTCTGAGTTTCCCAGCAAAACTTCATATAATGATTGAAACCATTGTCTTAAATTTTCAAACTTATATTTTTTCCCAATTTCAAAAACAACATTCTGGATTTTATCCGGTGAAGCCAAATTGTCGATTTTTTGTAATTCACTACATAAATCCAAAAGTGCGTCTTTTTCTAAATCTGATGGCTTACGATATTGTAGCTTTGGTTTTATGAAATCATGATAGTACACTACAGCATAATGAATTAAACTGCCAAGTAAGATGTCGTCTTCAACTGATGCATGCGGTATATACTTTTGAACGAACCCCCACATCACTGCGTCATTATCTGCGCCGCAAACTGCAGCCAAATTTAGCAAAATATTGAAAGAAAGTACGTTTTGCGCGCTTGGTGGATTACCGTTATGTATATGAAATACAGGATTGTCTACTTTGTGCGATGCATTTTGCTGTCCAAACTCAACCAGCATGCCAACATATTCATCAACTGCTTTAGGTATAACATCAAAATACAGACGTTTAGCCTTCCTTGGAGACTGAAACATATAATACGCCAAACTTTCTGGCGGAGCGTATCGCAACCATTCATCGATAGTTAATCCATTTCCTTTCGATTTGGATATTTTTTGTCCTTCTTGATCTAAAAACAATTCATATGACAAACTTTCTGGGGGAACGCCACCTAAGATACGGCAAATTTTGCTAGATAAATCAAATGAGGAAATTAAATCTTTTCCATACATTTCATAATCTACGTTAAACACGGACCACCGTCCACTCCAATCAACTTTCCATTGTAGTTTACAGTTACCGTTTGTAACGCTAACTTCGGTAAATCTACCAGTATCTGGATCTTTATATAATATAGTTCCAGCTGAAGCATCGACTTTACTGATGCTAACTTGCAGTACACGATTGGTGCGCGGACAAATCGGCAAAAATGGACTATACGTGGTGCGGCGTTCATCTCTTAGCGTTGGTAGCATTGTTTCCATGATTTCATCGTAATGTTGCAACACAGACAACAACATGTCATTAAAATGTCCTGATTTGTAATTATCTGTTGCGCTCTGAAATTCATATTGAAATCCGAATGAATTCAAAAAACTCCGAAGCATAGCATTATTATGATGTCCAAAACTTTCGTACTGTTCATACGGATCTGGGACTGATGTCAAAGGTTTTTCTAAGTGTTTTAGTAACATATCTTTATTAGGAACATTTTCTGGTACTTTACGTAGACCATCCATATCGTCAGAAAAAACAAAAAGACGTGTTGGAATTTCCGAAATAATGCTAAATGCATGTTGCACCATGACAGTTCTGACTACTTCGCCGAATGTCCCAATGTGAGGCAATCCCGATGGTCCGTATCCTGTTTCAAATAAAACATATCCTTTATTTGGCATATGTTTTTCTGTTCTATGCACGATTTTTCGTGCCTCTTCAAAAGGCCACGATTTTGCTGTTAGCCCATGTTCTTTAAACTCAAGACTTTTTGATAAAACATATTTAAAATACGACACGTTACAATTTCTGCCTTAACAATAACCACAGAACTTTCACCACGGTACTGTCGAGCTGCAGTGAAGTCAAGAAGCCTTTTCGTTATGTATCAGTTCACATACTTTGAGACTGCTCCGTAAGAGTCGTCCCAGTTAAGATATACTCCATTTTCGCGGACTTGTTCGATGACTTTGCATAAAGCCTCCAAGAGTTTTTCAGTTAAAAATAACTCTCTGGGCTTTTATGGCGTTTGTCAAAAGGTAATCCTGATGATGGATAACCATATGCGACGCTCTTCGCCTTGAACAAATTCGCTACCTTTTGCCGGTCATTCTGAATCGTGAATTATGTTTTCTCATGAACGCCTGTTCTTCAGGGGATAACACTCTGATACCTATCGTTCCGTCCTTGTTGAGTTGCATAACTAGCCTCGATAAACCGACACCGCCCGTTATATCTCAGTTTAATTAAATTTTTCTACGAAAATCGACAGACTTTATCAGAATATTAATAATGATAATTTCCAGACTCTGCAAAAATCCATGGTTTCAGGGTAGATCTGTATATTCCTTAATGGCAGCGATCTCTTCAATGGACAGTTTGGTGCAGTGGCTGACTGTTTCTGGCGGGATGCCAGCGGCTAGCATGGAACGGGCAGCTTCTCTGAGGCCCTCCTCCTTGCCTTTTGCTTCACCAATAGCGATACCTTCCTCCTTGCCTTCTGCTTTGCCAATAGCGATGCCCTCCTCCTTGCCCTCCTCCTTGCCGATAGCGATGCCCTCCTCCAGCCCTTCCTCACGAGCCACAGTCATCTCGCTGTTGTAATCGTTAATCGTCTTTTGTCGCAAATCTGCAATCGCTCTGACATCATC
>JAITIY010000029.1 GCA_031279185.1 Holosporales bacterium | reverse complement strand
CCGTTGCAAACGCTGCAAATTGCGCTCCTAACCGCTTAAAACCATTGAAAACGCTAGAGGCTCGCCTCAATGGACGAAACGTTTGCCACCGTCCCATTTTCGCATAAGTCGCCACGCTTTGAATAAGCTATGATCGCACACCAATGATTTGTTGACTTTTCTTTACAAAAAGTCAAAAACCATCTTTCTGTATCCCACACAAAACTTATCGTCGTATTCTTATTCTTTGAATTTCAGTGTCCGCCAATCGCACGAAATGTGTGTCTTTCTGCTGCAACACATAGTGTTCACTGCCTAAACCAACCGCTAACGTGCGAACACAAACGCTCCCAAAGTGTTGGCTCTGGCTCTGGCTCTGGCTCTCGCCACACGGGCTCTGGCTGGCAATGTATGTGCGGCACTGTCAAAGACCTCAGTTTAGACATCTTCTCCTCCATCTCCTCTGCCATACGATCTAACCTCTCTATGGCAGCTCTGTTACTCCCGATCTCCGCTGTCATACGCTCGCGATCCGCTACATTGCGTCCGTTCGTCACACACTCCCGTTCCGTAACATTTGATCCATCCATCGCACAACACGTAACGATTAGACCAAAAACATTATATAAACATCTCACCGTACAACCTATCCTCCATGACCAACAACATGGGCACGCTACCATAATTCCGTAACTTAGTATATAAATTTTTACACTAATTAAAGATTCCGAATTTCATGCCGTACACAATTTGTTATATCTCATAAACAATTAATACTTTATTTACCACTATAATGTTAAGTTATGATATATTTTTTAAATTACTGAATATTTATGATTATGCACAAAAAATTGAAAATGTGTAAATTACGCTTGACCTCAAACATCAACATTACTGCGTTTTTACTTACTTCTTGTATTACTGATAATAATTGCTACGCATTTCAATTTAGGCCATTGGCGAAAACAACGTCAAACTTTGAACTGCCTGTACTTCAATCTAACCAAGATGGAAGAAAGCAACGTTATGATTTTAATGAATATTGCACATTAGCTGCGGCATTTTTATCGCAAAATAAGAGTAACATTGAACAATTGGCTGAGGCAGATCCGAATGTATCTTTCTCAACATCGGACATGTGCAAATATTATATAAACGGAATAGCGTTATTAAAACGCCTTGGTAGCAAATTTGGCTTTTACAGGAATGCTGGAAATGCTCATGTAGTACATTTAGATCTTTCGTTTCCGTCTATACAGCAATATGCGCAAAAGTTCATAGCCTATTCAGCAAGGCAACAAAATAATGTTGCAGCTGTAGATCACAACGATTATAGCAAACCTTTTAATTACCAAAATTTAAGGAATTTACTAAATTATTATTCAGCACGCATATTTCAACAAAACGATCGTCGTCATTCGAACCTAACAACAGATCAGATAAATGCATTTATTAGGTTGTGTGTCGCGGATAATGACAACAGACTTTTTAATTTGAGTCAGTTGTCTGCAGAACAGAAAGAGCAAATTATTCAAAATCTCCGCGAAATACTTAGCACGAGTACTGGTCTTCAACGAATTTTGTCGTTGTTGACACTAAGTATAATAAATCAAGACAAAGATCATTCTTTTAGCTTCGGATGTACAAGCATTTCTATTTTGCCAGTATCACCACAATATCCAGCAGCTTGCGCAGCACGTGGCTTGAGCGAGTTAAAGCTTGAGGTTTATCTTGAATTCGACGAGCTAACAAGCAGTACTATTTTGCACGAGATCACACATTGTTTTCACTTCATGTTAATGTTTGATGCAGTAAGTTTCAAACTTCCATTTTGCAATTATAGCATCATGAATTCCAATAATGCTGATTTTGTACAGATGTTCTATCCAATGTTAACTGAAGAAAAAGCAAAGCATATTCAAGCAACTGTATCAAAATATTTAAATATTCTTCGTGCGCGTCCATTTTTTAATGATATAATATTAAAAATGTGTTGTTTGTTAATCAAACATGGATTTGGTTCTGTCATTTTCAAAAATGCTAATGAAACAGAGTTAGATATTACACATTTAGTCGGCAATAACAACTTAGTGTCTGAAGTTATAGCTACGTTTATTTCAGTACTCAGGTACCATAGCAATAAAAAAACATGGAACACACATTGGACAGAGGCTGACGAAATATTGACGATAACTGGATTATTTCCGCTCTTGTCAATTGGTGATGATAGCTTTGTTATCGAAGATAGACAAAACGAACTTATTTATCAAATGAGGTTAAATGCAGCACCGCTGATCAGCTTCAAGAAAAATTTGCTAATGGATTATTATAGACGGCATTGTTTTGCGCCAAATCCTCGCGACAGGTATGCTGATAACGATAATAATTGGAGGGACGAACTAAACCAATCGTTCAGTACAGTCTTTAACTTTGGACAACATGTACAACTGATAAAAACATTACCAGTGTCCGAGCACGCATTCACAAAGCCATCAAATCTTTTACATGTAACTCTCGATACAGGTCAAGATCCTGAGCGGGTTAATAATGAAGAGCTTAATCAGCGAGTCATCGGCGCTTTAACTCGGCAATTGAATCGTACAGGCATTCCCGGCTTTGATGCTGAAATACTACAGGCTGTACGGACAGATACTAACTGTGGCGATATTACAGTTGCTGCAATAAGGGCCCAAACAGCACTAAAAAATCATGATTTACCATTGTTTAGATCTATTGTTAGAGGTATCGATCCGCAAAACATAGATGATTTTTTGAATAGTAAAATAGATGATTTTTGGAATAGTAACAGAGTTAAACGTGAATTGTATTATTGGATTTTAGCCCCTGGTTGGGATTTTGTGCGTGAGGTAGTTAGCGTTGGGCCTTCTTTAACTGCAGAAAAAATGGTGCGCGTCTGCATTCATAATGACCCAAAAACGATTATCAAAATACTAGAAGACGAAAGTGTAACACCACGACTCTTAACAGCAAGTGTTCTTGGTCGTATTTGGG
Source organism: Holosporales bacterium (assembly GCA_031279185.1). Taxonomy (GTDB): domain Bacteria; phylum Pseudomonadota; class Alphaproteobacteria; order BNTO01; family BNTO01; genus JAITIY01. The sequence continues at coordinate 258 of JAITIY010000029.1, read as the reverse complement.
GCCTTGCAGAAAATAATGAACCAAATGATTGGCAAGAACTTAAAACATTTATACATGCTTATTTTGGTCCTTACCTGTGTGACCCAACGAGAATTGATCTACAAACTAAGAAAGAAGCATTCACTGCAATCGAGTGCCGGCCTGACAGTTTTTTCACATCTTTGCAACGACACATTTTAGCGCACCAAGGCAACCCTCAGAACGGCGAAGCTGAAGAATTAGTTCGTGTATTGTTTTCGTTTTACCCGTTTTCTTACG
>JAITIY010000022.1 GCA_031279185.1 Holosporales bacterium | reverse complement strand
GACTCTCCAATGGGGCCGAAGACCATAAAATCCACCGTTTTGACTGTCGAAGAAGAGGCCATTTGCGTCGCTTTTCGAAAATCAACACTGCTTCCCCTCGATGACTGCTTGTTTTCTTTTAAAGAAACCATTCCATCCCTTTCAAGATCAAGCCTACACAGGCTTTTTCAAAGAAACGGAATCAGCCAACTGCCGCGTCCTGAGAACAAGAAAGAACGCAAGAAATTCAAAACATACCCTATCGGCTTTTTTCACATCGACATCACAGAAATCCGCACCGCAGAAGGGAAACTTTACCTTTTTGTAGCAATTGATAGGACGTCAAAACTAGCTTACGTAGAGCTTTTGAAGAGGGCAGGCAAAGCAGAAGCTTCTCAGTTTTTGACAAATCTCACAAAATTTGTGCCGTATAAACTTGAGAAAATTTTGACGGATAACGGTATACAATTTACGAATAGAGCCCGAGACAAACACGCTTTTTCGCATATTTTTGATCGAGTTTGTAATGAGAACGCTATCGCACATCGCTTGACAAAGGTAAAGCATCCGTGGACAAATGGCCGATTTGAGCGGATGAACAGGACAATACAAGCAGCAACTGTTGATAAGTATTTTTGTAAAAATTATGATGAATTAAACAAACATTTGTTATGTTTTATAAAAGCTTGTAACTACGGGAAACGATTAAAAGCATTAAAGGGGTTAACTCATGAATTTATTATAAAAATATGGAAAAATGAGCCGTCGAGTTTTGTTGAGAATCCATATCACTACACTCCGGGACCATACAGACGCTGGGCAACTCAATAACATTGTACGAAAACATTGGGGCATAGAAAATCGGCTGCATTGGCGATTGGATGTTGTTTTTAACGAAGATAAAGCTTGTATCCGAAACGATAACGCCGCAGAAAATATGGATATTATTCGGCAATGGGCACTGGCAATTTTAATTTGAGCCAAGGATAAGCAAGACAGATCTATTAAATCTTTGATGCGCCGGAATTCCATGTCGATAACTCATTTAGTCAAATGTATCAAGAAAATATCTCATGCGTAGGCCCTGTACATACAACCTTCAGTAATTGACTATTAAACCAAATTGTCATACGTTAGTGGCATGAGAATATGGGGCCTGTAGTTCAGATGGTTAGAACTCCTCGCTCATAACGAGGCTGTCGTAGGTTCGAGTCCTTCCGGGCCCATTGCTATAAAGTAAAATGTGTGTCGTCGTGACGTGATTAGTTTGTAGTAATGCATTGAAAATTTTAATGTTCGATCTGCTTACAAATTGGAGTAAATGAAAATTATGAAACAAATTACGGATGAAGAAATCTCATCGTTATCATTCGAAGATGCAATGACACGTCTGGAAGAGTCTGTTCGTAGTCTTGAACAGGGTAATTTGTCACTCGAAGAATCTGTTGCGGTCTTTGAATTTGGTAATAAATTAAAGAATCATTGCGATCAAAAGCTAAAAGAGGCGAAGCTTATGATCGAAAAAGTAATAAAGACATCTAAAGATTCCGTTGCTCGCGTGGAACCTGTTGATAGCTAGAATCATAGTATGCAAATCGTAATAGGAAATATTTATTTACAAATGCTGTGATGGTATAGCTTCTTTCGAATCACGTTCTACAATAGTAGGTAACTGACACTTGATACTCGATGCTATCGATGCTATAGACAAAAGGTTGATTCTGCAAAATTCAGAATGAAACCCAGTGCTTGATTCGCTTAATGGTATGAAAGTACGCCTTACGACCAACCAAAACTCAATAGTTACGAATCTATAACACTAACAAAACTTGGCTGACAAATTGTTGACACGCCACCAACTACAATGATTTTATCATTGGAATTAGTAAGTTTTGTCTCAAGCATCGTTCTGCGAATGAGCTTTTGCCAATCTTCAACGCTATAACAATTTGTCGAATGGATTTGCAACGGATACACGCCCCAAACCAAACATAAATATCGTGCTGTATGCTCTTCAAACGTCAGTGCCACAATCGGCACATTTGGCCGTTCCCTAGATAACCTTAATGCAGTATTACCACTAAACGATATTGTTGCAATAATTGAGGCACGAGATCTATCCACTAATTGTGGTACAACAGATGTTATCGGCGAACAAACATTCTCATTAAATTGGGACGGAATCTTTTCTAAATATTGAGGATCTTTTTCTACTTGTCGAATTATTCTATCCATCATTTGCACTGCTTTCACCGGATGTTGTCCTGAGGCAGATTCTGCAGATAACATCACGGCATCTGCGCCATCGTAAACGGCATTTGCGACATCAGAAACCTCTGCCCTTGTTGGTGTTGGAGCAGTAATCATTGAATCAAGCATTTGTGTCGCGACAATAACTGGTTTTCCCCAAAAATGACATTTTTTTAATATTTGCTTTTGTATACTAGGCACTAGTTCGAGTGGGACCTCCACGCCTAAGTCTCCACGAGCAATCATAATCCCATCTGCAGCTTCTATAATTGTATCTATGTTTTGTATGGCCAATGGTTTTTCTATTTTTGCTACAATTTTTATGTGTCCAGGAACATTCACACGAGCACGTTTTATATCATCTGCAGTTTGCACGAATGAAATCGCGATCCAATCAACACCAAGTGCCAAACCAAAAGATAAGTCTTCTGTATCTTTAGATGTCATGGCATCAATAGATAAACATACACTTGGAAGATTAACTCCTTTCCGATCTGAAATTTCGATTCCGCTTAGAATTGTCCCTGTTAATCGATCGTTAAATAATTCATCAACACGAAGAAGCACTTTTCCATCATCTATTAATATGTCAGTGCCTGGTATTAATGATTTTATAATATCAGGATAGCCGAAATAAACACGGTTATTATCACCGGGTGTAGGATCCAAATCTAACTGAAATTTCTGGTGCACATGCAACGGCACAACAGTATTTTTAAACGTACCAACACGTAATTTAGGGCCTTGAAGGTCTAGCATAATTGCTATTGGATGTTCTAAAGTTTTCTCTGCTTGACGAATATTTTCTACTGCATGCTTATGATCTTCGTGATTACCGTGAGAAAAATTTAGGCGAAAAATATTCACACCTGAGCAACATAGCTGATGAATTATTTCAGGATTATTACTAGATGGCCCCAGGGTCGCAACAATCTTAGTGTGACGAAAAGATGGCATAAAATGTCTTTTTTCTAATAATGTACAAAGCAAGGTTATAAAGTGTTATCAAAAAACGCAAGTAAGTAATGCGAATGTTTTGTGCAATTTACATATTATTTTGTAGTTTTTAAATTATCATTAATAAAAATTTGTAAGAATCATATTAAACAAAATATTATTTAAGTAAAATTTCAGATTGATTCATAAAATAAAAAACATACTTATAATAATATGTACTACGTTCGTAACAGTATCAAACGTTGCTTATAGCCAAAGCATTGTTGTCGATCTTTTAAAGATCGCGAACATTCTTGGAACAACGGGCACAATAAAGTCGAATGATCAAATCAATCCAATCGAATACCAACAAACTGCACATAGCTTAATACAAGCAGCGAGCGATACACATGATTCACTTACTGAATGTTTTGCTAAGACTAAGCTAATTTATACTGATAGCTTTTATGAATCGTTTATCGATGTTTTGCAACAAAATCAAGACACAATTTCTGATGATATACATCGATTTGCAAACGCAATTCAAGGCTTTTGTTCACTTATAAATGGTGACACATTACCGATATTAGATGATCTTAGTGAAGAACAAGATCCGTTATTTTTTGCAATTTTACGTGCGTTTCAATCAATTAATACTAGCCTAGATATATTCTTATCTGCCAACGAACGTCTTGAACACAAAGTGTATACAAATTTTGAATGCATTGAACGGATCAACTTTTTGATTTACGCGCTTACAATTTGGATAGAACGTTGTAGACATATTCAACAAATAGAAACAACACTTGACATGAATCCACAAAATGTACACGCAATAAAGTCGATTAATTTAGAGCTTTCAAACTGTTCACTTAAACTTGAGACACTTAATCGAAAATACACAAGACTAGAACAAGCGCAATCACTTCAAAAAATTCAAGAACTATTAAATAACAGTTTAACCAGAAGTGTTGATGGGCAGATACAATCCATTCAGGATTACATTAAATTGAAATTGACACTCGATTCTATGCCAGACACAACTGATTGCGGTTGCTTGATATTTGATCAATCGTCTATACCTTACAAAATTAGCAATCTATATTATAACATCCTTGCATTAATGAAATCATTTGGTGTTCAATGCGTAGATATGTGCACTACCTCTCTACATACCAAATAAAAAAATTTTATTTGCACTAAAGAAAACACAAGTCAAAACCAATGTAATTTGTACGGACGAGACAAAGAACTCACGTACATGTCAAAAAAAACAAGAGAGTAAATTTTGGACTTGTTGTTTCGCACTGAGTCAATCGTATCGGTCGCATTGTGCTTACTTGTACACTTCGTTGGCTCATAAAAACGCGATCTACAGATAACATTCTACATATTCATTGATTGAAAGAATTCAGCGTTACATTTTGTAGGGCGAATTTTATCTATAAGGAATTCCATAGACTCTGTTGTTCCCATAGGGTTAAGCAATCTACGCAATACCCACATTTTTGACAAATCCGCTTTACTAACTAGCATTTCCTCTTTTCTAGTTCCAGATTTGTTTATATCAATGGCAGGAAACGTTCGCTTATCAGAAAGTTTGCGATCAAGTACAATCTCAGCATTGCCTGTTCCTTTAAACTCTTCGAAAATAACATCATCCATTCTAGAACCAGTATCCACCAAAGCTGTTGCAATAATCGTTAGAGACCCACCATTCTCTATGTTCCTGGCAGCGCCAAAGAAACGTTTCGGCTTGTGTAGTGCATTTGCATCAACACCACCGGTCAGAACTTTTCCAGAGGATGGGATAACAGTGTTGTACGCTCTTGCTAAGCGAGTGATCGAATCTAATAGGATGACTACATCATGACCATGTTCTACTAAGCGTTTTGCTTTTTCCAGAACAATCTCCATAACTTGAACATGCCGCGTAGCAGGTTCATCAAACGTAGAGCTTATAACTTCGCCTTTAACAGATCTGACCATATCCGTTACTTCTTCAGGACGTTCACCTATTAGCAATACCATCAACAATGCCTCTGGGTGATTAACCGCGATAGAATGAGCTAAGCATTGCAACATAACAGTTTTCCCAGTTCTTGGCGGTGCAACAATTAATGCACGTTGTCCTTTGCCGATTGGAGAAACAATTTCTATAATTCGTGAAGTTAAATCCTTACTTCCTTTTTCATCCATTGTCTCCAATTGTAATTTTTCTGTAGGATACAACGGAGTAAGATTATCAAAATTTATTCTGTGAAACGCTTTACTCGGTTCGTCGAAGTTGACTTTAGTTATTTTTAATATACCAAAATAACGTTCATTATCTCTTGGCGTACTTACTTCACCAACTATAGTATCGCCTGTTCTTAGTCCAAACTTTTTTATGCAATTTGGTGATACATAAATATCATCGGCATATGGTAAATAGTTTGCCTCCGTTGATCTTAAAAAACCAAAACCATCTGGAAGTACATCTAGAACACCTTCACCAAGAATGGTTTCTCCACTTTCAGACATTTTTTTCAAAATGGCAAAAACTAGCTCTTGCCGTCTTAGAGACGTGGCATTTTCTATATCGTATTTTTTAGACAGAACAAATAGCTCGGAAAGGCTCTTCCCTTTCAAATCATTTAATTTCATATTTTCCTTTGTATACTGGACGACGCGAACAACACGAATAAAGACACAACAAAAATGGTGCGCCCGAGAGGAGTCGAACCCCTAATCTTCAGATCCGTAGTCTGACGCTCTATCCAATTGGGCTACGGGCGCTGTCAAGGCTCATGGTATTGAACTTAAGACTAATAATCAAGAACTGATCGTGCTTGTGTATAAGTTCACATACATCGAGACACATCTGTTAGAACAATACAGTGCAGACTATAACCCATTCTAGTTAATATTTTCAATCCAAAACCAAATTCTGTATAAGTTCACATACTTTGAGACTGCGCCGGGAGAATTGTCCCAGTTAAGATACTACAGTGGCGTCAATCCATTCAATCCGAAAGGTGGACGGTAGTATTGTATTTATACACGTTTCGTCTAAGTTCCTGTCTCATTGGCGTTATATTATTCGCAAACAAATCTTTCCTCGCGATGGCGTTAACAAAATGTACCAAAAGAAGATGGAGTCAGCGTT
>JAITIY010000019.1 GCA_031279185.1 Holosporales bacterium | reverse complement strand
AGCTGTGTTTCTGGTTGCGCGGAGAACGAGGGTCGGGAATATCTGCGAAAAAACGTGAAATGAGAGATTGCATGGCAAAATAAAAAATTTACAGAAATATAGCACAAATTACAAGCCGTCGCTTGAATGTTTTTTCATGCGTAGGCCCTGGTACATGAACTTATACATGTTTATATTTTTGAACAAAAGTCTTACTATGATCAATATAGTATCGTATCGTGTAGGTTGTTAATGAGCATTTCCGTTGATGATGTAAGAAACATAGCAAAATTAGCATGCATCGGAATTACTGAATCAGAATGTAGTCATATGACTGACGAATTGAATTACGTGATGAATTGGATTAACCAGCTTCAAACCGTCGATGTGTCAGACATTGTCTTACATAATGATGCGGAATCTCTACCAGAAAGGGATGACGTGGTTACAGAAATTAATCGGTGTGATGATCTTTTGAAGGTAGCACCAGAGGTATCGGATCAGTGGTTTGTTGTTCCAAAAACAATCAAATCGTAGGAACACGGCAATGTTGTCACTTATTAAAGAGGAACAATTTTGCGATTTCGCTAGCCAATATGATGTAATACTTTCCATTGCTGAAATCTCTCAAAGAATTAAGCAAAGTGTAGAGTCGAATTTTGCTAAAGTAAGGGTGCGCGGAGAAATTTCTGGATTAAAACGTCATCATTCCGGGCATAGTTATTTTTCGTTAAAAGAAGAAGGGTCAGACTCAATTTTAAATGCTATATGTTGGCGCGGTGTAAAAACTCTTGTAAATCTTGAAGACGGACTAGAGATTATTGCATCTGGAAGGATAACTACGTATCCAGGACGTTCGAATTATCAGCTTATTGTGGCAAATGCTGAAACTTCAGGGCAAGGAAGTCTGCTAAAATTGTTGCACGAAAGAAAACAGAAATTGTTAAAAGAAGGATTATTTGATAAAAAACGTGAATTGCCGAAATTTCCTAGCGTAGTAGGCGTAATAACATCGCCAAGTGGAGCAGTGATCCAGGATATTATTCATCGAATTTCTGATAGGTTTCCTTGTCGTGTTGTCTTGTGGCCTGTCGCGGTTCAAGGGGCTGAGGCTGCAGACCAAATCGTGGCTGCTGTAGACGGGTTTAATCGCGACATTAGACCTGACGTTATAATTATAGCCAGAGGTGGTGGTAGCGTTGAAGACCTATGGAGTTTCAACGAAGAGTGCGTTGTTCGAGCAATATATAACAGCGATATCCCAACTATTGCAGCAATTGGACATGAAACAGATACAACTTTGGCTGATTTTGCGGCAGATAGGAGGGCGCCTACTCCGACTGCAGCAGCAGAGTTTGCAACTCCAAATAGAATTGACGTCCTCTTAGGTTTACAATTGCTTGCGGATAGGTTTGTACAAGCTTTGTTAAGAAAAGCAGATTTAGCATTTTTGGAACTTAAAAGTTATAAAATTCCTGATTTTGAGCATATTATAACTGAACAAGAAATGCGTTTAGATGATCGATACGAAAGATTGATACACAGAATGTTCTCTGTACTAAAAGATATGCAGCAAGCAACTTTGGTTAAGCTATTGTCACCGATTAATAAAATAAATGCATTGATAGAGCGGTCATCATTACTGTGTAATTCTTTGAAATTTGCAGCAAGTACAATATTACATAATACAGAAAATACGCTTTATAGTCTGATTGATTTGCTTGAAGCTGGATCGTATACGACTACGTTAAAGAGAGGTTTTTGTTTACTTTTGACTGAAGAAAACAAACATATCGAATCTGCGAAAACATTGATAAGTTCTGTTGATGGTCCTTCTATTAACGCTCATTTCTATGATGGAGTTGTCGCCGTTCAGGTTGATCGTTCTCGTATAAATATTCCGTCACAGAAACTTTAAATTTACTAGGAAATAGTCGAATGTTGGCGCGAGTTGAGGATTTCTTTTCTACAACGCAAAGAGTGAGGCAATCTCTGGTAATTGTGTCTTTGTTGTGACGCAAGAAAGATTGCGATACAACACACAACGCTAACAAACATTTTATTCCCTAATCAAATAAAACAATTCTTACGATCTTCCCAAGGAATAATCTCCATATTTGTACGTTGCGTCAGCTATTACTCTTAGAGCAGCGACTAGTTCTGTTTCAAGTGAGGATAATCTGGTAGCGAGGTCCGCTATCTGCGTCTGTACACTAATAAGTGTATTATTATTTTGGACTAAAACATTTTGCTGCGAAGTCAACGCATTTCCAAGTACACTAATGCTCATCGAGTTGTTTTGAGATTCCGTTTGCAGCGCATCGTATTGTGACGTTAAAGTTGTTATTGCTCCTTGAACACTAGATAAACTCTGTGTAGCTACTAAATTTTCTAATGTCAAAATTCTTTGCGTATTGTTTGTTGTAACAGTTTTTGCTGCATTAATCTGTCCACCAAAATCAGCATTTTCTAACGCTGTTGTCCTTGTAGCAATACTATGAATTTGAGAGCCAAAATTTGCAGTTTCAAGATTTGTTAGTCTTCCATTTAATGACGTTGAAAGCTTTGCGATTTTGCTAGTGTAATCCGATGCTTCAATAAGATTGATACGATCTTCATGTCCAGCGATTCGCACAATTAACGAGTTGTATAATTCTGTCATTTGTGTATCAAGTGTTGTTATTTGATTAGTAACATAACTTTCTTCTATTACAGTTATTCTATTGATTGCGTCTGTAAGCTGAGCGTTCATACTTGCCACATGTGCATTAACGTTCGTATCCTCAATAGCAGCGACTTTTTCATTAAGTGTAGTTAACGCAGCTTCAAGGTGCGTTATTTGGTCCTGGTACCCCGCTTTTTCAATGGAGTTGAGGCGTATATTTTGCGTATTGAAACGCTCATCTACAGTATCGCTTAGTGTCGTGAACTGCACATCAAGTGTGTCTATTTGCTCTTTTAATGCTGTTCTTGAAACATCAAACGTTTCATTATCAACAGAGTTACTTTCAACTACACTAAGTTGTGTACGAATTGCGTCAATTTGGTCTTTAAGATTCGCGGCTTCAATTGCATCTATTTTACTACTTAAGTTTTCATATTGTGTATTGGAAGTAATCTCTAATGTGTTAGCCCTTGCATCTATACCCTTTACTAAATTTGTAACTTCATCTATGGAACCTATCATGTCATTGATTTGTTTAGCAAAATCTGCAGTTTCAACATTTTGTAATCGCTCGCTGGAACTTTGTAATCTAGTTTCAACATCTGCTAAATCACTCTGTAATTTAGATAATTGCGCTTGATAGTCAGCGTTTTCTATTTCAGTAAGTTTTGACGCAATAGTCTGCCATTGTCCGCCAACATCAGTAACATTTGCTCCAACAGACTCGCTAAGAGCTTGTATTTTGTTACTGAGTAAACGTACTGCTTGTTCAATCTGCACAGAGTAGTTCGCACCTTCTATCGCTGCTATTCTACCGCTTTGTTCAGTGATCCTATCGCTTATTGCATCATCTGACGATTTAATTATGCTTCTAATAGCGTCATTTATAGACGTCATGCGATCATTGAGTATGGCGTTAACATTTCTAATTTGTGAAGTAAAATCTGCGGCATCTAACACTGCAAATTTCGTATTCAGTGCATTAACTTGTATTTCAACACTATCAAGAGCACTGAATTTAGCTTCAGTTGCTTTTTTTAGTTTTGTAATATGACTATTGATTTCTGTGATTGACGTTTTTATAGACTCTATGCGCTTATTATTGACTACACTTGCTTGAGTGTTACTGTTTTCTATTGCATCTATGCGGGAACTAACGTTATCTTCAAGCGCTGATACACGCTCGCTTATATTTGTGTTGAATTCGTATAATTGTTGTTCAAGTTGTTTAGAAAATTCTTCAACTTTAATGAGATTAGATTTAATGTCAGAAAATTGCGTAACAGCGTCAATACTTTCAAAAGTATCAAACCTAGATAATAAATCGTTAACATGCAGGATATTATCATTCAGTCGTGTATTGATATCGCTCAATTCAGACTTATTAGCGACTATATAACCTTTTAACGATTCTATCTCTGCGGATAATGCGCTTGTTCCAGTAGCAGTTGCTGTTTGAAAGGCAGTAACATTCCCTTGTAAAAATGATAGATTTCTGTGCAACGTTTGTACAGACGATTCTATTGTGCAAATAGTTGTATCTGTGAGTTGTTTTAGATTATTACTGAGTTTCTTTATTTCATTACGTAGCAAAGCAATATGATCTGGTATACTTGCCAATTCTGATTGTCCGCCTGCTAGTGTTGAAACTTTATTTGTGAGCGCTAAAATTTGTTCACTTATTTGTGTGTCAATTCTAGTTACATTGGTTATTATTTCGTCAATTTGACGTAGTATGCCGCTTTCTTTGCTGTCTATCGTCGTAGACAAATTCGAGACCATAGTAGAGAATGTGCCAAGTTGTGAAGCATTGCTTGCTACATTTGTCACCAAACTTTGTATATCGAGTCTCAATTGTGTTACTGGGGCGACTATCGCTTCGCACGCGTTTATGCGATTAATTAGTGTTTCGATTACGTGAGACACTTCCATTCCGACTATTGTTTTCAATTGCATAGATATTCTTTGATACATTTCGTCGCTATTTATTTTTTGAGTAATACACTCGTAAATTGCAGTGTCTATATTTTTCAATCTTTCAACGTCTTCTGATGATATTTCTCCTAAAACTGAAACTAAAGTGTTGACTTGTTCTGATGTTAAACCAACGCTTTCGCTATGTCGTTGTAGTTCGCCTAACAAATGTTGAATATCTTCTCGCATAATATTTTTTACGCACTCTTCTTGCGTTTCTCTCATGCTGATTACTTGGCTCGCGACTTCAGTAATCATTTGAACAAGTGTTAATGCTGCTGAAGGTAGATCAGGGGTTAGATCAAAAAATATTTTGTGTTCATGTAACTTAGTTGGATCCCCAATCAACTTGATTAATTTGTGTATTGACTTGGTGTTTTCTTCGATTTCATTATTTAACTCAACAATTTTATTGTTTTCCATAAAATCTATCTGTTTTTCAGTGTTTCCAATATCATGTGGTAACGCTAAAATATGTCTCAAGATGGTTGTATCGCTGATCAATTTTGCAAGCTTCTCTTCAGATCCGCGCTGATAAGACGATATAATCTTTCGTACTTTTTTATCAATATCAGTTGTCATACATGTAAATCTTTCGCTTATTTCGTTAAGAAGTGAGTCCTGACTACTAGCGATATCAGATCTAAGTTTTATCGTAGTTGCAGAACTATTATGAAGGACTTCCTCTATGGTTCGTCTTGTTTCTAACATCTTAGATTTAAGTGTTTCTAGCTCTAACGTATTTGTATCTGTTCTTGTTTTTGTTAGAGTATTTGTTTCATACTGTTGCTCGCAAGTATCGAGAATCGCTTGAAGACGTTGTATTCTATCGTTTGTTCTGCGTTGAGAGCTTTCCAAATTTCTCACAGACTGATTTATAGAATGAACCAAAATTGGCCAATCTTTGATAAATTTTTCATGAACAATGCAAGGGTCATCTCCTACGTTGTGTACCTCACTGTCTTGACATTCAAAGTATTCTTCAGAATCTACATCACTACTGCAAAATAATGAATTTGTTAGTAAAAGGTATATTGACGTTTGTATGCAAAATTGTTTTGTCACGTTCATGAGAATCCCCCTATTTTTTTTTGGTTTTCATCTAGCAATTTAGAGTTATTAATTGTATAAATATTTAAAGCTTTTGATAAAATCTTAATACTTACTTATTAATAAAAGATTGATACTTAGACTTGCCTATTTTTTATATATGTTAAATTGAATTTTTGCCAAAAAAACAAAAGAATACCGTGGTAGGTTGCTCAAAACTCTTGTAGACTTAACTCGTTTAGAAGATTATATAACTCACAGCTTTTATGGCTAGTAAATCAGATAAGAAATGTGTCCCAGTTCTCACGTTAAGGGATACCGTGATGTTTCCACACACGATCGCCCCGTTATTTGTTGGTAGAACAATATCTGTTGCTGCAGTTAGGGCGGCTTGGGAACGGAAGAATCGAGATATAGTTTTTTTAACACAAAAAATATCGTCAGAAACTGATCCAAAGCTTGATGAAATTTATACTATCGGGACTTTAGGCTCAATCAAGCAAATCCTTGAACTATCTGATGGTACGATAAAAATTCTTGTTGAAGGCCAAGCCCGTGTTGCAACGTCAAATCTTATGTACGCGAATTCATATATAAATGCGTCAATTGAGATACTTCCTGATATTATTAATAATGTACAAGAAGTTGCTGTTATTCATAAAATTGTTCTTAAAGAGTTTGAAAGTTTCGCAAAAATTAATTCACGCATAGCACAAGATTTTTTGGAAGCTCTTAAAAACATTGAAGATTCTAGTGCATTTGCTGATATGATAATTTCTTGTTTTTCAATTAGCATACACGAACGGCAGTCTATGCTTGAAAATCAAAGTGTACTAGATAGGTTAGAAACTGTTTGGGCATTACTTAGGACGGAAAATGAACTTTGTAGCGTCGAAAAACGCATTAACAACAGAGTAAAAAAACAAATCGAAAAAAGTCAACGGGAATATTACTTAAACGAGCAATTACGTGCTATTCACAAAGAATTAGGCAATAACGAGGATATCGAAAATGAATATAAAGTGCTTGAAGATCGCATTGCGAAAACTAGATTAACAAAAGAAGCTGCTGATCGTGCGATATCAAAATTAAATAAACTACGAACGATGAACGCAATGTCATCTGAAGCTACTGTAGTGCGTAACTATTTAGAATGGTTGTTGGATATACCATGGTACAAAAAAACTAAAATTAAAAAGGATGTTGATGAAGCTGCAAAGATTTTGGATAAAGGCCATTATGGACTTAAAAAGGTAAAAGATAGAATTCTAGAGTATCTTGCCGTGCAATCTCGTGTAGAAAAATTGCCTGGACAAATTTTATGTTTAGTTGGACCACCAGGTGTTGGGAAAACTTCTTTAGGCAAGTCTATCGCAGCATCGACTGGTCGCGCTTTTGTGCGGGTGTCATTGGGTGGTGTCTCTGATGAAGCAGAAATACGTGGCCATAGAAGTACATATATAGGTGCAATGCCTGGCAAAATAATCCAAGGAATGAAAAAAGCGCAATACAGTAATCCGTTGTTTTTATTGGATGAGATAGATAAACTTGGGCATGATTGGAGAGGGGATCCAACGTCTGCTTTGCTTGAGGTATTAGATCCTGAGCAAAACGTAGCATTTAATGATCATTACATTGAAGTAGATTACGATTTATCTGACGTTATGTTCATTGCGACGGCTAACACGCTGAACATGCCACAACCACTATTGGATAGAATGGAGCTTATACGTATTCCCGGATATACGGAAGATGAAAAACTACAAATATCTAACAAATACATTATTCCGAAGCAAATGAAGTTACATGGGTTAAAGAAAAATGAATTTTCTATAGACAAAGACTCACTACATGAATTAATTCGATCTTATACAAGAGAAGCAGGTGTTAGAAATTTAGAGCGTGAAATTGCTACATTATTGAGGAAATCTGTTAAAGAAATTATTACTACAAGTGTTAGTAGTATAAAAGTTGACAGTAGTTTGATTCAAAAATTTTGTGGTGTTCCTAAATATACATTTGGTCAGTCAGAATTGTTTAAGGATCCTGGTGTGTCAACTGGTCTTGCTTGGACTGAGGTAGGCGGGGATGTGTTATTCATCGAGGTATTGATTTTATCTGGGAAGGGGCAAGTAATTCAAACAGGAAAACTTGGTGATGTGATGAAAGAATCAATACAAGCTTCGGTAAGTTACATCCGACAAAGGGCTGATAAGTGGAATATTGCCGGTGATTTCTTTGAAAAACACGATATTCATGTTCATGTGCCTGAAGGGGCGACACCAAAAGACGGTCCATCCGCTGGTACTGCAATTTGTACTGCGCTTACTTCTGCGTTGGTAAACATGGTAGTGCGACATGATGTGGCAATGACCGGCGAAATAAATTTACGCGGTCAAGTATTGGAAATTGGTGGATTAAAGGAAAAACTGTTAGCGGCTCACAGAGTTGGTATCAAAACAGTGATTATCCCGAAGGAAAACGAAAAAGATCTTGAAGAAATTGACTCAAAAATTAAAAGCGACATGACATTTGTTCCAGTGTCTACATTAGATGAAGTATTGCACCATGCGTTGACGAATCCATCGCGAATTGGACTGTAAATATAGTTTTTCGTTTTATCTGTTTCTGAACTAGAACAGATTATGAGGATCACTTTCGTGAATGCAGTGCGTGATTACTGAGTGTAGCGAAAAGACACTGATTATCGTTCAAGTTTGTTGAAAATACTAAATCAAATACAATATAATCAACCGTAGATTGTTCAATAGATTTTTTTACTTAGTATGCTGATTATTGGTTACAATTTTGGATGTAGTTAATTCGAGATTGTAGTATGAATATTAATGTTCATATTGGCAAGAAATTACGAGAACGAAGAAAAAAGGCAGGATTTACACTTGAGCACGTGAGTGCAGCGCTACAAGTTACGTATCAACAAATACAAAAATACGAAAGCGGAAAGAATAAAATTCCTATAGATAAACTGTATGATTGTGCATGCTTGTTTCAAGTTCCGGTTCAGTATTTTTTCGAAGAAATACCATTGTCGCAATCATCATTAGAAATAGTGGAAGATAAATTTGTTCTGCAAAAGCATGAGCGCAATCATTTGAATCTTTTACTAGCAGAAAGTGACCCAATGGATGAATTTCTTATCAGAAAGTCTTTTGGAGAACTGGATAATGAAATAAAAATTTTTTGCGTCCATAATAACGTACAAATTATCAATTTTTTAAAATATTCCAATCCAGTTTTCCCTAAACCAGATTTAATTTTCATGGATTTAAATATTTCTAAGAAAAATGAGCACGCAATTATCATAGAAATAAAACGAGACAAAATGCTTCAAGATATACCGATTATAATTTTGGCTAACAATATCTGCAAAGATGATTTAGTGAAAGTTTATAAAAACGGAGCTGCAAGTTTTATTTGCAAGTCTATTTCACACGATAAAATGAAAAAAGATCTTCATGTGTGTATTCAGTATTGGGGGCACGTAGTAGTATTGCCGAATATTGTATTGAAAAAAGTTGATAGTTTTATAAAGAAAGATATTGTCTAGTAATACCTAATTTAATAGTAAAAATAAGAATTAAAACAAGAATAATAATATTGGCTGAACGCTTTTTATACTTCAATTAAAACATCCTTAATACTTATCGGCAATAATATAAGGGAAAGTGTTATTCATCGTGAGTATTTAATGAAAGTCAATAAGAAGAGTATTCATATCCTTAATTACATTGGATTATTGTGTTCTTCAAATATAGTCGCAACAGAACGTAGTGACATACGTAGTACAATAGATTCGCTTGTAACACCAATAGCGACATCGTCTCCACAAGCAGTCACAGCGGCTCAGAAGCCAGAGATATCGAGTAGTGAACCTGGAGAAGTGAAAGATTTATTTCTGCCGCAATTATTGAAAAACAGTGATGTAGATGAATACACACGTATATTGCAAGAATGTGTATCACGCGGAGATCATGTCGTACTAAACTCTGCCGCGAATAATCTACCGCTGATTAGTCAGTTGTTAGCTATTGCCAACAATAATCCTGCACGAGCAAACACTTGTCTTTCAACTTTGAAAATTTTAAATTCTGCCGCGAAAACCGTAACTGGTGC
Organism: Holosporales bacterium; assembly: GCA_031279185.1. GTDB lineage: Bacteria > Pseudomonadota > Alphaproteobacteria > BNTO01 > BNTO01 > JAITIY01. The sequence continues at coordinate 11,524 of JAITIY010000019.1, read as the reverse complement.
TTCTCCTATTACATTACAAATTGCTTGCCAATCTTTAAAGTATTTATGTGGAGGACTGCAAGCTCTTATCAAAAAAGCAAACGGGCAAATTGAAGCGGCTAAAAAAGGTGAATTAACTTGGCACGGTAATAATGTTGTACATCTTGCTGTTAAACACTGCTCACCTAAGCTTACTTCTTGGTGTATCATGAACTGTTATCCAACGGTCTTTGTACAACAAAATAGTCAAGGTTATACACCATATGTGATGGCTACACTGAAAAAGCGATTAATAGAAAACAAAAAGGATGACTTGGAAAGAAAGAAGGAAACATTAATTCAAAGAAATGCAGAAAGAGAAAAAAAAGGTAAATCTCCAAAAAAATACGATATTCAACTAACGATAGTTAACGAAAATCTGAAAGGTGCTAATAAAAAGTTGGTCTGGACCGATTCAATAATTACAATGCTATCTAATGCCGAAGAATTTAACAGGAGTTTATCAGCTCCAAGCATGCCATCGCAAAGCTTAATAGATAAAACACCTAGTGGTTGTGTTAAGTTAAGTGACGCTGTTCAGTTGATGCGCGATAATGCATACGAAACGCTTACCATGCTCGAAGTACGACTTCAACAATCGCCTGCGGCTGAAGAAACTGAGGCCGCGAAAAGGGAATTGTGCGAACTAATTAGCCTAGTCGCAGGTACGTGCTACGAAGTAATTCAACGTGGAAGTGCATTGTTCAGTAAGGTTTGATGATGTGAATACAGGATTGGTACCTTATAAATATTCCCTAAACATGCAAATTTACGAACGTTTTGTCATTCTATGAAATTGTATTTCTTATTTTATATTATTTTAAAAGAACTATAGAACTTGAACATACAAGACATAAATCTGTGTGTATATTGAAGTAAAACGCTAAAAATTCAGGTGTTGAGCCGTGCGCGTAACGTGTGAAGTACGAAACAATACACAGAAATGCTACACGGCTTTTCAAGCGTCACGTATTCGCGAAACACTGCATTGCAGTATGAATACGTGTCTGTAAGGCGTCACGTTCGTTTGTCACGTTAGTCAAGTTTTGCTCTAAATCGGCTATCCGTTCTTGTAGTGTGGAGATGGTTTTCTTTAAGTTGTCAACGTCAGATTGTATATCCTTATTACCTTTTGCCAATAGTTCATTTAGTTTTCTCAACTTATCTATCAGAGCATGCTCCTTCGCTAGCAGAGCATGCGCAGCCGCTAGTGATTCAGCATATCTTTGTTGTTTTTCAGCAAGGATTGCTAGTTCTGCAGTCTTTCGAAAAATTTGTGCTAGTTCGTCAGCATCATTTTTGGCTTCGTGTGCTGCTCGTAATAGTGCATCTTGGTCAGGCAATGATTGACTCTGCATTGCTACACAGTCAGTCGTACTCATGCATAGCAACAAAGCGCTACATAAGCCAATTTGAGTAGTAAGAACGATTTTCTTCGAGTTCATAACATTATCATCCTATTTGCAAAATAACCAATTGTGTCATGATTGAACTATAAAAGTGATGTTCGTGCAACATATCAACATCACGAAAAAGTCAAAATTTTCTTAAAAATTGTAATTGTTTTAATTTACATTTTATAAATCACAACTAGCATACTGTCCTACTCGCGATTGTGTACCATTGCTTTTTTCAATGTCTGCATATATCTCACAGTAAGCCTGGCAGCACTGTTTTGCGATGCCACAAAGATACTGTGTGAGTAGATTGTGTATACCAACAGTTGCATTACTCTTGCAAAAGAATACAAATGATTTTGCCTAAAGTAGATTTCAATTCACTACGAGAAACTACAATATCGACCATTCCGTGATCTTTCAAAAACTCAGCACGCTGAAATCCGCTAGGCAGAGTTTGCTTGATCGTTTCTTCAATGACACGTGGGCCGGCAAACCCAATAAGCGCGCCAGATTCTGCAATCGCGACATCCCCAAGCATAGCGAATGATGCGCTAACACCGCCCATCGTAGGATCTGTCAATAGCACTATATATGGTAAACATGCATCATGTAACAGATTGGTCGCTATAACAGTTGTTGGCATTTGCAGCAAAGACAGCATGCCTTCCTGCATACGTGCTCCACCAGAACTTGTTACAGCAACTAGCGCTGTCTTTTTTTGAACTGCGAACTCAGCAGCCTGATAGAAAGCACGTCCAACAAAAAGCCCCATTGAGCCTCCCATAAAGTCGAAATTCATGGCAAAAACGACAATTTCTTTGTTTTGTATTTCGCCAACTGCGACAATCGCGGCATCATTTTGCTTTGTCTTATTTCGTTGTTCTTTTAGTCTATCTGTGTACCGCTTAGAATCTTTGAACTTCAACGGATCATCTACTACTTTTGGTGAAGGTAGTATCTGGTATTGTTTATTGTCGAAGAGCATGTTTAGGCGATCTATTATGGATAAGCGTGAATGGTAATTGCAGTGCGGGCAGACTTGCATGTTATCGAGTAAATCACGACGAAAGATCATTTGTTCGCAACTTAGACACTTAAGCCATAAGTCGTCAGGAAGGTCTGATGATTTTTGCATGAACGCCTGTATTTTCGGACGAACTAACTCCGTTAGCCAACTCATTTGCTTCGCTTTCACTAATAAATAAAGGCCAATTACAAGAGAATTGTAGCAAACCTTTTTGTACACGCCAACATGAGTAAAATCTTAGGTTATGTGGACGAGCACATCTAAAAAGTCTTTAATTGTTTTTCTTTACGTCAAACACAATTGATATTTTTATATAATCTTGATCGAAATTATAACTAAACTAATTATTAAATAAAAATATGCGACTATACATTGTAGGTATTTTTATTTGAAAAATTAATTATGAAAAAGATATTTGTAGTTCTTCTGTTTTACATTCTTCCTGTTGTTGGTGGAAATTCGTCTTCAGATCCTGAAACGTTTAGAAAGAGGCTTTATGCTGTAAACGAGGACGGTTCATTGGCAAAAGGAGCAAGCGCAAAGAATTATAAGATTTCAGTTAAATCGTGGACTCTAAAAAAACTTGTGCTTTACATACAGGACTATTATAAAATTTTGAAGCAAGTGGATAATTCTGAACTTACTAAAGAACAAAGAAAGAAGGCAGAGAAGACAAAACAGCAATTAGAACAGCAGATTACTGGAGCAAAGTTTGGCAGTCCTGGACGGGTCAAAACAGCAACTCAGTTACTGAATATTTTGGTTACGCTAAATCAACAAGGAAAAGATAAAGCGAATGAAGGATTGTGCAGGCCAGCAGTACAGGGCCTTTTTAACATTGATGAATGTCTTGAAGACGCAAAGAATAGAAGCGCAAGATTCAGAAAAGTGCTGGGCATAAATGACACATCTGTGACCTTTCGGCGGTGTTTTAACAGAGACTTTACTGAAAAACCAAACGTAGCTAATTGGCTGAGACCAACGGATACAAGACATGTTTCGCTAGAATCATTTCCTACCATTGTGCGGTGTTTCGCAAGTGATGTAGAGAACGTAGTAAAATTCAACACGCAGTTGACTCGTCTCAAAAAAAATCAAGATAATGCGCAACAAGTCACAACTACACAGCGATGTATAGACAAATCCATGTTTCAAATAAAAGCTTATTGTTCATACTTTGCAGCGAATCCAGAAAAGAAAGCAATCTCTTCTTGTGATAATGATGTAGCCGGCATTTTCCCTGTCATACTGTCTGTAATTGTTGATAACAGAAAAAAATTTAAAGACAAGACACTTGCTGATTTATATGACTGTTTGTGCACATTGGAAAATTATTCTGCACGACCAGCTAGTCTTGGCAAGCGATTGCGGAAGAGCAAGTAGCGGGAACTGATTGCTCTTACTACCTAATAATGTAAAAATTCGTTTACTTGTAATAATAAATGCCAGTAAGATGCTCCACAACAGGAACTTGTTTAAGAAGCTGAGAGCGATACACTATTTAACAGACAAAATATGCATTTAATGTGTAATTGTCTCTGTTGCGTGGTTTGTGCGTTTCGGAACTACAGTGTCGGAAGCTAGTCAAAATACGCGCTGTTTCGCGATGAGTGACGTAAGACCTAAAGTGGTGACGCAGTTCGATTATTGAAAACTCCACTGTTTTATGGGAAAAATGTATAGCGATGTATTATTCGAAAGTGGAAAAGTGACGCAACCGTTAATGCCAAGAGCAACAGCTATTTGGTTGATTGAAAACACCTGCCTTTCTTTTGAGCAAATTGCAGATTTTTGTGGATTACACCTGTTGGAAGTTAATGCAATTGCGGATGGGGAATCATACAACATGGTTGGTTTTGATCCAATCGCCTCATCACAGTTAACACAAGAAGAGATAAAAAGATGCGAAAATGATCAAAATGCAAGACTGCGTATTCGCCCAGCAATTGATATAGATAATGTGATAAAAATAAACAAAGCTAAGTATACACCTGTACTCAAAAGAAAAGATAAGCCAAATGCAATTCTCTGGATATTGAAATACTACGCAAATGTTACTGATTCGCAGATTTGTACGCTACTTGGAACAACTCGTGCAACAATCCAATCAATTAGAGATAAAACGCATTGGAATTATCCAAATATAAAACCATACAGTCCGGTGTCTTTAGGATTTTGTACACAAAATGAGCTCGAGAAGTTAGTAAACAAATAATGTTGGATTAAATTTTGGAACTTAACTCTCATGTTTGCAGTGATAGATAAATCGTTAATTTTGCAATCGTCAGCAAAAACATTGCAAGACGCAGGAATAGAAAGGCCATGGCGTGAATTGAGGCATCTGGTCGCAGATGAGTGTTGTTGTCGGTATGAGGATGTAATGTTTTTTGACGTTCAGATTTCTGATCAACAACTTAATAATATTCGCAATAAAGTCAATCGGCGAGCTAATCATGAGCCTTTATCCAAGATTCTTGGTAAAGTAAATTTTTGGAAGCATGTGTTCTGCACAACCAAAGACACACTGGATCCAAGGCCAGAGGGAGAGCTGTTTGTTGAGACTGTACTAGAATACTACAAAGACCAAAATCAACCGATTACATTTCTGGATTTAGGAACGGGTACAGGCTGTTTGCTGTTGTCGTGTCTATCAGAGTATTGCAATGCGATTGGTGTTGGGGTTGATATATGTGAAAAAGCGCTATTAGTTGCTAGGCAAAATGCTACAAATCTTGGTATAGCAAAACGTGTTTCTTTTTACAAAGAAGTTTGGAATAACAACATTCACGGTGTTTTTGACGTAATATTGTGTAATCCTCCTTACATAAAAAATACAGAAAAATTACCAAAAGAAGTACTATGGGATCCTGCGATTGCGTTATTTGGTGGAGATGATGGATTGCGAGCCTATCAGGAAATTTTCCCAATGTTAAGAAAAAATATACATGAAAATAGCAAAATTCTGATTGAAATAGGAGTCGGTCAACAAAATGACGTTTGCAAAATAGCCACAACTGAGCATTTTCAGCTAACCAAGACTGTTTACGATTTGCAAAATATTCCAAGAGTTTTGGTTTTTAGACTAAGTACTGTTGTTTGAAGGCTTTACTATCAAAGAATTTCATTTTACTAATTGACATTGAAACTTCGACAGATATATAAGGCTTTGCATTCATATTATGAGATATCGAGTAACTATTCATATGTCGCCGACTTTTGAATGCATCAATAACTCCAAAGAGCTACCGTAAAAGCAAACAACAACATCGCCATATTGTCGTTGAAGAAGAAGATTAAGATTCATACATAACAACGATTGATTTATCATATCAACTTCTTTTTTCGAGCACTCAACGCAAAATATAGATTTGTCATGAATAATTTTAATCTGTTTAAGATGTGCGATTGCAGGACAAACTAAGTTTTCAAAATACGGTGGATCCAGAAAAACAACATCGAATAAGTGCTTAGAATCGTAAACAAAATTCAGTACGTTTTTACTGTGGATATCTACACGGTCCAATACATTAAGATCGGATGCAGATTTTTTTATCGTAGATGCTACTGAGTAGTTTTCCTCTATAAAAGTTACATGTTTCGTGCCAAGTGATAATGCTTCAAATCCTAAAGCACCTGTTCCAGCGAAACAATCTAAAACATACAACTCGCCGAAATCTTGGAAAAATCTGTGCTTTAAAATGTTAAATATCGCTTGGCGCACGCGAGTTTTTGTTGGTCGAATAGATAAGCTCGTGCTAAAAACGATATTTCTCTTCTTTAACGCGCCGCTTGTGATTTTCATGTACGAGCCAATTTCAGTATGATTGATGCGGTCTTGCTACGATAACGCTCGCGCATCTGTCACACAATTGTAAATCGTTGGCCTTTTTACAAAATTTCCAACACCTAACACACTTTGTTCCCTGTGCACTGGATGCAATTACACCAACACCAGGAACCTCGTCTAGCGTAACAGCTCCTGCTGGTGGTTGTCCAACTAAAATGGAAAACGACGAAATAATAGCTAATTCAGCCATATCAATATCCTTTAACAATTTAGCAAGATCTTTAGTGACAAATAATACGACTTGTCCTTGCAAACTAGACGTTATTGTTTTAGCTAATCGTTCTTGCTCTATTGCATTTGTTATTACACGGCGTACTTCTCTAATTTTTTTCCATTTTTCAGCTAAATCACGTTTGTTCCATATTATTTCACAATTAGGAAATGATTGTTCGTGGATACTTTCACTAGAACGCGTTCTGTAATACTGCCATGCTTCTTCTGTTGTGAAACTAAGCACAGGAGCTAGCCAACAAGCAATATATTGGAATAAAATATCCATCACAGTTTGTGCAGAACGCCGTTTAACAGCGTTGAAATCATCGCAATATAAACTGTCTTTACGAATATCAAAATAGAATGCCGAAAGCTCGTTCGTACAAAAAACATGAAGTTCGCTATAAAAAGAAGCTAAATCAAAATTTTTTATACATGCTTTGTGTTTATCACTTAAAACGAAAACTTTGTACAGTATATACTGCTCTAATTCTGGCATGTCATTGTATTCTATTACATTATCACTGCTAAAATCGTTAATTGAACCCAATAAATAACGAAGTGTATTTCGAAATCTTTTGTATATATCTTCTTGTCGTTTTAAGATCTCTTGTCCCAATTTAACGTCTTCTGTATAGTCCATGTTCACTATCCACAAACGAAGTAAATCAGCGCCGTAATGATCAATCACGTCTTCACATGAAATAACATTACCAAGAGATTTAGACATTTTTCTTCCTGATTGATCTAGAATAAAACCATGTGTGACAACATTCTGATACGGTGCTGTTCCTTTTGTCGCGATTGACTCTATTAATGATGACTGAAACCACCCACGATGTTGGTCTGATCCTTCTAAATACACATCTGCTGGCCATTTAACATGATTATTGTTTTCTAGAACAAAATGATGAGTACACGCACTGTCAAACCATACATCAAGTATATCAGTAACTTTTTCGTATTGATTGGCATACTGTGGTGGTAAGAAAAAATCGGCATCGTACTTATACCATGCTTCTATTCCTTCCGCTTTAATCACTGAAACTATTTTTGCATTTACTTCGTCGTCTTTTAATGGTTCATTTGTTTCTTTGCTTACAAACAAAGTTAGCGGTACGCCCCAAACGCGTTGACGCGATAAACACCAATCAGGCCTTGATTCAATCATACCCTTGATTCGATTTTTACTTTGCGACGGGAACCAATTAACTTTATCGATGGCATTTAGCACTTTGCTACGAATTTTTTCGATATCGAAAAACCATTGGTTTGTTAATCTGAAGATTAGTGGAGATTTTGATCTCCATGAATGCGGATAGCTATGAGTTATTCTTTCTGCTGCCAACAAACACTTAGAATTTCTTAAAACATCACAAATATCGGAGTCCACTTTAAAAATATGTTTGCCAGAAAAAATTGGTAAATCATCAACATACGTCCCATCAGCTTGAACAATGTCTGGCATAGGAATACCGTACTCTTTACCAATGACAAAGTCCTCTATACCATAGCTTGGAGCAGTATGTACTAACCCTGTTCCAACGTCTGAAGTAACGTGTTTTGCACCAATTAAAGGGACAACAAACGTATACGCGAAGCGAGACATTTTGTCTGTTTCTGTTTGTTTGTCATATAAATCAAACGGATGCTGGCAAACAACATCTTTTAACTCTATGCCCATGAATTCGTCAAGAACAAGATAATCAGTTAATCCAATGCTAGCGCAAACATTTTTTACTAAATCATGTGCAACAATTAATTTTTGACCTACTTCAAGCGATTTTTCTTTTAATTGTGTTATACGTTTCACTTCAAGCAACACATATTTAATATCACTATTGTATGCAATTGCTCTATTAGCAGGTAGTGTCCATGGTGTTGTTGTCCAGATCACGATATAGCTATTTTCAAACTTTTTTAGTGAACTACTAATTACAGGAAACACGACATAAACTGCGGTACTAAAATGATCATGGTACTCCACTTCAGCTTCGGCCATCGCTGTTTTTTCAACGACAGACCACATTACAGGCTTTTTCCCTTGATACACGAATCCGTTCATAAAAATTTGTAGAAAACGCTCAACAATAACGCTTTCGCTCGTGAAGTCCATTGTTCTATATGCACCATTCCAGTCGGCACAAATTCCCAAACGTTTTAGTCCATTCTGCTGTACTTCAATCCAATATTCTGCGAATTGGCGACAATTCTTTAAAAAGTCACAAATCGGGATGTCGTCTTTGTTTATTTTTTTCTTGCGAAGATCTTCCTCTATCTTCCACTCGATAGGCAACCCATGGCAGTCCCAGCCAGGAATTAGTGCCGCATTGTATCCATACATTTGATACGTTTTCACGAAAATATCTTTTAATCCTTCCGTAAATGCATGTCCTATGTGAATAGCTCCGTTAGCGTATGGTGGCCCATAGTGCAAAACAAACTTTGGTAAGCCCTCCGCTCGTATCCTCAATTTACCGTATAAATCATATGTTTCCCATTTTTCTAGTATTTCTCGCTCTTTTACGCATAAATCTGCTTTCAGCGGGAAGTTTGTCGTTGGCAAAAACACAGATTTTTTTACGTCGTCGTTAGTTGCCATCTATCCTCCTTAATTGTATTCTTGTTCTGTACGTTTTTAACATGCGTAAAACTTGGTTATAAAATCAAGCTGTGTACAGTCCACCATTCACGTGTAAAGTAGCACCAGTTATATAAGATGCTTTATCTGAGGCTAAAAAAGCTACGACATCCGCCACTTCACGTGGTTGGCCGATTCGTCCAAGCGGAATGTTTTCCAACAGCTTTTGCTTGACTGCATCAGGCAACCTCTGTGTCATTACTGATTCAATAAATCCAGGTGCGACGCAGTTGACGGTAATATTTCGTGTCCCAAGTTCTTTAGCTAATGCTTTAGACATACCAATTAGTCCGGCCTTTGATGCGCAATAATTTGTTTGTCCTGCATTTCCCATAACGCCAACAACGGAAGAAATGTTTATAATTTTACCATATTTTCTAGGTATCATAGAACGAACCGCGGTTCGGCATAAACGGAAACAAGCGGTAAGATTTACATTCATTACCATATCCCAGTCTTTATCAGACATCCTTAATAAAAGATTATCTTTTGTGATGCCTGCATTATTAACTAAAACATCGATCGGTCCAATCGATGTTTCTGCTTTTTCAAAAAGTTCACTTGCCGCAATAGGATCCGTTAGATCAACAAAAAACGGCGTAATCGCACACATTGACGACGAAAAATCACGCGCCATTTGTTTTAAAACATCATCTTCAATTCCAGATATTGCAATTTTACTAAAACCATCCATAACAAAAGCGTTGGTGATGGCGTGGCCTATGTCGCCAGTTGCACCTGTAATAAGCGCTGTTTTCTTTTGCTCTGTCATTATTAACTCCATAAAAATACAAACAGTTAATACATGCTTGCAAGTACACCATTAAACAATTTTGTTTCTTCTAAGATTCGTCCAGTGCCTAATACTACACAATGAAGAGCATGTTCACATACCGATACAGGTACTCCAGTTGCTTGGTGGATTACGCCACTTAGTCCACCTAACAGTGATCCACCACCTGTCATAACTATCCCTCTATCAACTATATCTGAAGACAGTTCTGGCGCTGTATTCTCAAGTGCTGTTTTAACAGCCTCTGCGATAGAAGCAACCACCTCAAACAACGACTCTGCTATTTGCGCTTGCGTAATCTCTATTTCATTTGGCACACCTGTCGTTAGACTTCGTCCCTTTATTACCATTTTTGTATTATGGCTCTCTCTATTTATTGAGGCCGCTCCAATATTGTGCTTGATGCGTTCCGCGGTTGCTTCTCCTATGAGCAAATTATGGATCCGACGTATATAGTTAATTATTGCTTCGTCCATTTTATCGCCGCCAACGCGAATGGAAAACGCGAACACAATTCCCCCAAGAGATAAAACTGCGACTTCTGTTGTTCCGCCTCCAATGTCAACAATCATGCTGCCTGTTGGTTCTGTTACTGGCAAATCCGCTCCTATTGCAGCTGCCATTGGCTCTTCGACTAAAAACACTTCTCTTGCACCTGCCCCTTCAGCAGATTCCTGAATTGCTCGACGCTCTACTGCTGTAGATCCAGATGGAACGCATATAACGATACGAGGTGCGACAAACCCACGTCGGTTATGCACTTTTCGTATGAAATATTTAATCATTTCTTCTGCTACTTCAAAATCAGCTATGACACCATCTCTCAATGGACGAATCGCTTGAATATTTCCAGGTGTACGGCCAAGCATGAGTTTTGCTTCTTCTCCCACTGCCAGAACGTGCCGTTTCCCTTGTGCAGAGCCCAAAGCAACAACAGATGGTTCACTAAGCACGATACCACGCCCTTTGACGTACACTAATGTATTCGCGGTACCTAAATCTATGGCAAGATCTGAGGATAGCATTCCCCAAAATTTTGAAAACATACCAGACATTGTACAGTCACCTCATGGATTTATTTTTGTCTAAACGTGATACGGCCTTTCGTTAAATCATATGGTGTCATTTCAACCGTCACTTTATCTCCGACCAATATTCGGATTCTGTTTTTTCTTACACGCCCAGATGTATGAGCTATTATTATGCAATCGTTATCAAGTTTAACTCGAAACATTGCGTTTGGTAGTAGTTCTATGACAATACCTTCAAATTCTATCAATTCTTCTTTGGGCATATACAATTTCTAATAGTCCTCTTACGCGGAATAGTACGACAATATGCACGTCAGAGCTACAAAATTTCTGTTGTTGTATAAGTTCACATACTTTGAGACTGCCAAGCGAGAATTGTCCCAGTTAAGATACTACAGTGGCGTCAATCCATTCAATCCGAAAGGTGGACGGTAGATTGTATTTATACACGTTTCGTCTAAGTTCCTGTCTCATTGGCGTTATATTATTCGCAAACAAATCTTTCCTCGCGATGGCGTTAACAAAATGTACCAAAAGAAGATGGAGTCAGCGTT
>JAITIY010000009.1 GCA_031279185.1 Holosporales bacterium | reverse complement strand
AAAAAAATAATCTTTTTACCGTTGATTGCGGCAATCCGTATGAAAGAAAATATGTTTTAGACATTGAGCGCATGACAGTTTGCAGTGTGGCGAAGTCGCACTAATTTCTCAGATATGGGGAACCCACACTTTATTTTAACCGTACTTTAATACCTTACTCCATAACAAAAAGAACAACTATAAAGATAGTGTAAAATGTAAGTTTAATTGTATATACTGCGTATAGTTTTAGTCTGTTTCGTCGATAAATATAGAAATAGTTTATAAAAACTTTCGTAAATACGGACCAGTTTTCTGCAAAAGAGACATGTAAAAATAAGAAACGTGATAAGAAGCTTAAATAGCGTCACATTAGATTTGTACCGGATGTTTTTGCTGATTTTATTGTTTGAATTGCTATCATAACTCACTTATTCGATACTTGCTTCATTCTTCGTTTTAAATAGATATACGATACAAAGAATTGTCGTATAAGACAGTAGTAGCGCAGCTGTTACGACCCAGCTGTATTTTGCGTACCATTCAGGAGCAGTTATACCTTCGCGATCACATGCGACCGCTGCTATCACGTACAACATAGTAACAAATAACAGCAATCTAACAACCCCACAAAGGCTGCCTATTGGAATTTTTGGTCCTCCGCAGCTTAGTGCTGCCCCTGTCCCAATTACCAATAGTCTATGAAACTCAGTTAACCATGGACATGCTTTTACTATTAAAATGATGCAACTGAAAACTGCAATAACGTAAAAGATACTTTTAAAATACGTTTTCGAACAAGTAAAAAACGAGAGTTCTTCCCACACAGGTGCCCCCCTGTAAAAATTTAATACTGTATGACAATGTTAATACAACTATACTAAAGCTATTGGACTTCGCAACCGCTTTGCTCGCCAGCGACCATCCCAGCGTATGTTGGCATTCCGCCACTTCCTCCTGGGCTGCCATACCATCCCTCCTGTCCTTTAGTTTTCTGTAATGCATCATGACAGGCATCACTGACTCGTCCTGGTATATCAACGAAAGTAAGTGGTATATCAACGAAAATAGGCGCCCGCGCCCCAGCAATTACACCAGTGCCAATCATCCGTGCCTGATCCCTGTATGGGTTATCAGCCGCGTTTACACCACAATGCAAAATCCCTACCATGCCAATCATACTTACGATTTTTTTCATCTTTCACCTCTTCAAGTAAAAAAAACAAAACCAATAAAACCCTAAACAAAACTCCTAAAACCCTAAACAAGGATTTATTCTTCTAAGCAAGAAAGAACCCGCTTATTGTGCTGATAGTAATTCACCACTTGAACATAGTCAATTAAAAAAATAGTATAAAGACGGACAAAATAAAAAATATTTTAAGCAAAAATTTGAGAGTTTTCAGGTAAAGATAGGCAAGGCTCTTTCGCTTAGCTCCTGCCAGCCGCCATATTCAGCAATTACACACCAAAGCTTCAGCATCCGCTCCAGCATCCGCTCCAGCATCCGCTCCAGCATCCGCTCCAGCATCCGCTCCAGCATCCGCTCCAGCATCCGCTCCAGCATCCGCTCCAGCATCTCCTCCGAATGGCTAACGATTTTGGTTCGTCGCGTCATTCGGCCCAGATAATGTCTCGTCATGAATTTATTATAAAAATGTGGGCAAATGATGCTGATAGATTTACTATGGATCCGCGCCGCTACACTCTGGGACCAACACCTTTACAATTCTTTGGTGTCATTATGATAATCATATGAGATAATCACTATATGACGGTCACATAGCTCAGAGGTAGAGCACTACGTTGACATCGTAGGGGCCACAGGTTCGATCCCTGTTGTGACCACCAGGAATTTTGAGTGACATCCTGGTCATGGAGATTTTTTTGCCGATGAGCCTGTAGAACCCTTATGTTTTGTGCGGTGTGTGCTTTTGAATTCCATTTTAGAAATTTGCAAAATCGTCTCCGTGACCCGTATGTCGGCCATTTTTTGCTAACGGAGACCAAAAAGTCTCCGTCGCATACTGTGCAGGATCTGTCTCTGTTTGAAGCCTTTGACGTATTGATTCCGCTGGGGTTTTAGGCAATTTCCACTAGAGTATTGCTGGCATGTTGTGTGTTGAGAAAACGATATTCGTGCTTTTGATGTTGTACATTTGGTGGTATATTTACAATTATAAGGTGAGCACCATAATTGTTGCATTTATGATTTATTTTATTTGTTTTTTCTCGTTTATTTGGTCTGTAAGCAACAGTGTTGCATATCATGAGTTACACCGTTCATCTAGTACTGGAGATGTTGAAGATATGCGCGTTGTGAAGCAGTGCAGCGAAGTGTGCTTTGGACGGGGTTATGACGAGATTCCTATGCATCGTGATATATTTAGTGCACAGCCGCCTACAGACGTTCAGAAAATATTCTGTTGTGCTGGTTGCTCGGATGCTGTACTTGCTTGTTTGATTTTTGGTCCGTTGGGCGGCGTCGGCTTGCCAGCTCGATTAGCTGCTAGAAACGGTGGAGTTAACGCAGATTGTACATATGATGCAAAAACAAGACGGCCTTAGCATAATTATTGGAAGTGATTCAACTACTTTGCGGTTAAGTACTGTTACGTGATACGGATCCATTGATTTCAATAGGTTAGAACAGTTTTTTTTGAAAAAAAACATGGGTCTCTTTTTAGATTGCATTCCTAAATTCTATTCATGTAATCTTATTTTATAGATGAAAGTGCATCTGCAAACGCAACGAAGAGTAGCGTGTGTAGTGCCAAAAGCAACAGAAAATACGTAATTAATGACGATTGCTGTGTAATCGTATATACGTTTTGTACCTACAATTTTTATATTTTTTATGGAGTTTTAATATGTTGAAACTTTTAGAATCATCGCCTGTTTTAGCAGTAAGCGTATCAAAAGTTAAAATGCACTTAAGAATTGATCATTCAGAAGATGATTATCGGATTAAACTTTTAATTGAAGCAGCGACAACGCTGGCAGAACAAGAAATTGGCCAAACATTATTAACTAAAGTTTGGAAAAAGCACTGCATTGCATTGCCAACTAAGGATGGATTTGGACGGATTAATTTACTATACCCTCCGCTAAAACAGATTATTTCAATTGGAGAAATTTTTAATAAAGAAAGCATTCGACCAGTTCGGAGATATATCGTGGAAGATGAGCATACAACGCCTTCAATATTAGTTGCATCTAAGGAAGGAAGATTCGAAGTAATATACCAAGCCGGATTTGGAGACAAGGCTACAGATGTACCGTCGCCAATTAGACAAGCAATTTTAGCAATAGTGGCAGATTTGTACGATAGAAAGGAAAACTGTCTTGCAGAAAACTCAACAGCAAAGATTCTATTAAGTCCTTATAAGATAAACAACGTTCTTCATGGTTGTTATTAACAATACTAAAAAACTTAGGAGATACTTATGGTTAATGTTCAACATGTAAGATTATTAAATGAACGCATAGTATTACTATTCAAACAGAGCGTAGCAGATGAATACGGGAAAATGAAAATAGTTTATTCGCTCGAGGAACAATCTTGGGCGCGAATTGAACAGATACACAGAACAATGCACAAATATGTCCCTATCGTTACTGGCGCAAATATTGTTGATAATGTATATAAAGTATTGATTCGAGAAAGATCTGATCTTGAAAGACGAGCTCAAAAGGATGGTCGACACTTAAAAATAAACGCGCTACGCTGGAAAAGTAAAGAATACGAATTGCTCTGTCCATTCGCGAGTTTAAATATAACTTGGCGCTTTTGGTATGCGTTGTGTGCAGAAAAGGGGGAAGTATATGGTTGAGTTTAGTATTTTATCTGTCATACGTGAATTGATCGGCAAGAAAGGTATTGGGAAAAGTTATGGTTTGTCGTTGGAAAGCGTTTACGTGATGGAGCCAGTTATTATACCTAGGCTATGGCCGGCTATATTTTTAGATCTTGAAGAATCATGGTTGGCTGGCGTGAATTCAAATATTGGAAGGATGTCACTGAAAATATCAGTATTAAGTAATAGTGCAGATGGACGAGAGTCTTTAGATATTGCAAATCAGTTGTGCCAATTATTTGATGGTTCTTCCTTGGATATTGAAGATACTTTTAACGCGACGCTAAAAATGAATTCTTGTGTTGTAGATATTAAGAAACTCGTCAATACGCCAAGAAAAGTTGAACAATATTATGAAGCGCTTATTCAAGTCAAAACAGATAAATGCGCGCTTGAAACTACTAATGATGAATAGACTTTTTTCAAAATTCTTCAGAATTAGTTTTAGTGTTGCTTGAGATACAAAACTGACTTCTGCGCTGATGCAATCGTTATATATTTATTGCCACAATCGCTGTATGGTGTAGAGTGACTCATTTGAGTATGTTGTGAGGCCATGATGGGGTTTAATTGTGGAATTGTAGGATTACCAAACGTAGGAAAATCTACGTTGTTCAACGCGTTAACAAAAACAACTGTGGCTGAAGCGGCGAATTACCCATTTTGCACTATAGATCCAAATATTGGATGTGTTGGTGTTCCAGACGAGCGTCTTTATGAACTTGCGAAAATAGCAAAAGCGAAAAAAATTATTCCAACTCAAGTAGAGTTTGTTGATATAGCTGGACTAGTGAAAGGTGCAAGTAAAGGTGAAGGACTTGGTAATCAATTCCTGGGACACATAAAGTCTACGGATGCAATAATACATATCCTTAGATGTTTTGACGACGGGGATATTACGCATGTTGAAGGAGATGTTGATCCACTAAGAGATATGTCAATTGTAGAAACGGAATTAATGTTAGCTGATATTGAAAGCTTAGAAAAACGGTTAGTTAAGTTGAATAAAAAACCGCATACACAATCGAAAGACACACAGCGAACTTACAATTTAATGCAAGAAGCACTGTCATTGTTGCAAGACGGAATATCGATTGTCCCTAAAAAAGGCAGCGTTAGCAAATTTAAGGGACTTGAATTACTAAGTGATAAACCTGTCTTGTATGTGTGCAATGTTTCCGAATCTGGTGAAAATGATTATTCTCGTACTGTAAAGCGATACGCAGCGGATAATGATTTTGATGCAATTACAATATCAGCTGCTTTAGAAGTGGATATTGCATCATTAACACCAAATGAACAGATGGAATTTTTGAATAGCTTTGGAATGAATCAAACTGGTCTCTCTAAGGTTATTCAAGCTGGTTATGATTTACTAAATTTATCTACATTTTTTACTGCTGGACCAGAAGAGGCTCGTGCTTGGTCTATTGTGCGTAATTCATTAGCACCAGATGCTGCAGCAGAAATACATACAGACTTTAAACGTGGTTTCATTTGTGCCGCAACAATTAGTTATGACGATTATATTAAATATGACGGAGAACTAGGCGCGAAGGCTGCGGGTAAATTGCGATTAGAAGGAAAAGAATATGTAGTCCAAGATGGCGATGTTATGCACTTTAGGTTCAATGTGTGATGCGCTAGTGTCTTTAATTTACGAAATTCACACAATAGTTCTATAATGTGCGAATATTTAGCAGTAAATCTAATAAATTTGACTTCAATGTCAATGGTTTTTTTGCTAACGTTTAAGCAGTTATTGAGCTTTCGCTAATGTTGCGCGAGTGAGTATTTGTGGTGGTAATGTATGAAAAAGTGTTTATTGAGCGTGCTTTTGTCGCCTTTTGCGTTGATGCATCTAACTGCGGCGGATGGGGAGTTGCAAATCAAACAGGAAGATGTCGCAGATCACAGTGCACAAGATGGCGACAAAGATAAATCAAACTATGGTTTAGTAAAGAAAATTGTTACTGCTGGAGTTAACAATAATTCTAAAGGAAAAGTAGTTCGTACTAAGGAAGTTTTGGACATATGTTTACGAGCTTTAAAATTTACCCATGAGCATAGTAATGATTTAAGAAAAAAAAGATATGATGTAATGAAAACGTTTGGAACTCAGACTTTAGCTTCTCGTGCTTTCTTTCCTGATGTATCTGTTAATTACGTATATGGAATTGATGCTACAGCTAGAAAGAATAGTACATGGGATAAAGATGGGAAACTGGTGCCGCCAACACAATCTTCTGAAGGTAGCGAGTATAGTAAGAGCCCTTCTTTTGGAGTGCAATTAAAACAAAACATATTTAATGGTGGTGGCACTATTGCTGCGTTGCGTTCAGCTCGTATAGAAGGTAAGGCGGCTCTTTGTTCGTATAAAGCAATAGAGGGCGATGAATATGAAAAAATAGTTCGCTTAATCTTGAATATAATTACTAATAAATTGTTGTTGGAATATCACAAAGTTTGCGTTGACGTTTATCAAGAGATCCTCAAAGTGGCAATGAATAAGCTTAGCGTAGGAGAAATTGATAGGTCTGAGGTAGCGTTTGCTGAAGCAACATTGGCAGGAAATGATGCTGCTCTCGCGCAAATAAAGATAAAACTTGCTCAACTAGAAGGTGACCTTGAAAGATTTACTGGTCTTAAGCTAACCGATATTCCGCTAGTATTTCCTGATTTGACACAGTTTCTCCCCAAGAATGTATCAGAAATGGAGGAGCTTGCAAGAAAAGGGAATTATAAGATTTTGACATCGTACTTTGCTAGTCTTGCCAATAAGATGTCTGTTAAGGTCGCGAGAGCAGCTTTGGCTCCTACAGTTGATTTAACTGTCGGCGCTAGTTTGCAGGATCGACGGTTATCTCAGTATTATCTGCGCGATGAAGACGGACGCGTCAAAGATTTTTCAGAGTACAAAAATAGTGAGACTAGTAACGACTCTACAAGTTTGTCATTGGCTTTGAATGTTCGTTTGCCAATTGATACACAAGGTGTAGCCTCAAATAAATCTTGTAACGCGCGTTTTGACTATGTACGTTCAAAAATTGATGAACAAAAAATTAGCAACGACGTACTATCTGAAGTAGCTACATTATTTATTCAGCTACGATGCGCCCAAGAATCTGTGGCTGCGTTTAAACGACAAGTAAAAGCGAATAAGATACAGGTGCAAGCCTCATTACAAGAATTAGCCGCTGGGGCAAAGGTGTATGCGCAAGTGTTAAAGGGGCACTCTTTTGTGTTAGAGTCTCAATGTAAATATGTAGGCGCGCAGTTATCAGTGGCCGAGCTATCTGTTCGTTTATTGTTGTTAATTGGACGTTTAGATATACAAACGTTTGGAGGCGAAAACGTTAATTTTAATGAATCTTACAAAGATGTTCTAGACAATGATGACGAAAATAACTGTGACGTTGTTGCTACGAAGCGCGCTGAAGTGGTGCAAACTGCAACCAAAAAGATCTATCCAGTAAAGGTACAAATGCAGCCCATTTTATAGGAGTTCAAAATTTTTTGAATAATACACAGTGCGCGAAACCTCCGCGTACTTAGGTACGTGAGAATTCGAG
The DNA here is from genome assembly GCA_031279185.1 of Holosporales bacterium. GTDB lineage: Bacteria > Pseudomonadota > Alphaproteobacteria > BNTO01 > BNTO01 > JAITIY01. The sequence continues at coordinate 3,250 of JAITIY010000009.1, read as the reverse complement.
CATTTACCAATGTGCTGATAAATGATAGTGACGTTGCAGTGTTCGCGTATGTCGTGTAAGTGTAAGGTAATCTACTTTATGGTTGAAATATTTGACTCAGTTCAATGTCTGTTAGTACTACTATAAGGTAATGAACAGAAAGATTCGCTTGTGTAATGAGGTGTTGGTTGACTAACTTTAGATGCTATTCAACATCCTTTGCCAGCATCCTAGCTTGATGTTCCGTGATCAATCCGTCAATAATTTCATCTAAGGCTTCGCCTTCTAGTACAAGTGAAAGTTTATATAACGTCAAATTGATACGATGATCTGTGACTCGACCTTGCGGGAAATTGTACGTTCGCACACGCTCAGATCTATCACCGCGCCCTACTTGGCTCTTACGCTCAGCTGCACGTTCTGCGTTTTTACGTGCGTTTTCTAAGTCATACAACTTCGCACGCAGAATTTTCATAGCCTTTGCTTTGTTCTTGTGCTGTGAACGATCATCTTGCTGTGTTACAACAATCCCTGTTGGAAGATGTGTTATGCGGATTGCACTCTCAGTTTTATTCACATGTTGTCCACCTGCACCAGATGCTCTGTATACGTCAATCTGCAAATCCTTTTCATTTACAACAACATCAACGTCTTCAGCATCCGGAAGTACAGCTACTGTTGCTGCAGAAGTGTGAATTCGTCCATTTGCTTCAGTTTCTGGTACACGTTGGACTCTATGTACACCTGATTCAAATTTTAATCGCGAAAATACATCAAGCCCAGAAATTTCTGCGACTGCTTCACGAAGAGATCCATTTCCAGTATCGTTACTGTTTAGTAACTCAAAATGCCATCCCTTTATAGCAGCATAACGTTGATACATGCGTAGTAAATCTGCAGCGAAAAGACCTGCCTCATCACCACCAGTCCCTGCGCGCACTTCCACTATAACGTTGCGTTCGTCATCGTTATCTTTTGGTAACAACATTACTCTAATATTGTTGTTAAATATTTCTATTTTATTTTTTAAGCTATCTATATCTTCTTGGATTAATTTTTTCAAATCAAAGTCATCCTCTGAAGTGGTGTTCAGTTCTTCTGAGTTTTTTAATTCACGTTCAGCAGTACGTAATGCATTTATCTCGTTTGCAATTTTCGACAAACGAACAAACTCCTTTGACAGCTTTGCCGTTTCTTGCTGATCTAAGTCGTTGCTATTTTCCAACATCGCACGAATATCTTCATGTCGCCTTAAGACTTGATCAAGACGTTTTTGTATGGACATTTATGAATCAACGAAAAGGTTATGGAAAAACTGAATGATCTCTGATTTATTGATTATGATTTCCGTGCTCTCTGGAAAGTCTTGCGTTGATGTGAAAAACTTGCATTTTACTGTAGCGTCTCTGACTTCATCTTCTCCAATAAATAATGCACATATGGCCATGGCTCGATCGCTACATTTAGTCCTTTTCGTAAGACTACCGTCAAGTGGCATAATTACAGAAAAACCGTGTTGTCTTAGTTTTGTACATAGTAACAGAGCGTCATTTTCTTCATTTTGTGTGACAAAAAGAATAGAAATAATATTTTTGCGAACAATTTTCTCAGCGTTATACGCTAGCATCAAACGGTCCACACCAAAAGCTAATCCAACTGCTGGCACTGAAGTTCCACCAATTTGCTCAATGAGACCGTTGTATCTACCACCACCAAGAACGGCTAGGTCATTTTCCGTACCGTTATCTTGAATGCACGTTTTGAATTCAAATGTAGTGTGGTCATAATAGTCTAGACCGCGCACTAATGTTTTATCCAATTGAAATGCAATGCCTAGCAAAGAAAGCGCTTCCTGTACTCTTTCAAAAAATTTTGCAGCGTCCTTCGTTAAAAAGTTTATAATAGAAGGTGCTCCATACACAATTTCTTGATCTTTAGCATTTTTAGAGTCTAGGATTCTTAGTGGATTGTTTGTTAAACGTAATTTACTATCAGTGGATAATTCTTCACTATATTGTGAAAAATACTCAACCAGTTTAGCTTTATATTTATTTCTTGTTTCAACATCACCAAGGGAGTTTAAATATAATGTATTTTTTATATTAAAGTTTGCGAGCACTTCACTCGCAAGCACTATTACATCAACATCACTCAGTGGAGAATTTTCTCCTAAATTTTCTACCCCAAATTGAAAAAATTGACGATAGCGTCCTCTCTGAGGGCGGTCATATCGAAACATTGGGCCGTAGTAAAACAATTTTTGTGGTAATTTTTGTACTAAATTATGTTCAATAAAAGCACGTACAACAGAAGCAGTACCTTCTGGACGTAAAGATATGTTTTGGCCTGAACGATCCATAAACGAAAACATCTCTTTCCCAACAACATCTGTGCTCTCCCCTATGCTACGTGCAAAAAGCTGTGTGAATTCTAGAATAGGTGTCTCTATATACGAATACCCGTGTCGCAATACAACACGTTTAATACCGTCCATAACTGTACAGAAAATATCTGCTTGTTTTCCAAACAAATCCCGCATGCCTCGAACTGATCGAATCATCTTCATGTTTTCATTCGCAGAATTTATTTCATTCATCAATCGACCAAGCAACAAGTTACCTTTACAAACAAATTGGTGCCCAGAAGAAGACTCGAACTTCCAAGAGCATTACTCACTAGTACCTGAAACTAGCGCGTCTACCAATTCCGCCATCCGGGCTGTTGTTCATTATGTGTGAGACGGATTGTTATGTCAACGGTGACGCTGTGTTTGTTGTGCCATCAGATGTTTGTTCGTAATGTTGAAAAATATATGTAAATTTTGCATATCTTTCGGTCTATTTCGGGCAAAATTTAGGTTATGACTCTGAGCGTGAGAAATGTCATCGAACAGCAAACTAAGAAAGGATGCCGCAGTTCAAATTTGTTGTCTGAGTGCTAGGGGCCGCAATCTCGTGGGGACACACCGGGACAGTACATCTAATACCATGAGGTCGGTGCCTGAAAGAAGTGAGCCTTTAGTGTAAAAATCATGCGGTCAGCATGCAAGTACTGTATAATTATCTTATGTGGGTACAGTTCGAGCAGACGCAATGATTAATTTATTAGATCCAAAGCTTGATTACATTTTTAAGACCATATTTGGTAAAGATGATAAAAAACCGTTGTTGATTTCGTTTTTGAATGCGTTGTTTAAGGGGAAGCCGCGTATAAAAGACATAACGTTGGAAAATACGGATATCTCTAAAATCCTGGAAACAAACAAAGCCAG
>JAITIY010000002.1 GCA_031279185.1 Holosporales bacterium | reverse complement strand
ATCTAGCTTAATTACGTTTTTGAATAATCTGTAGAAAGAATTGAATCTATTACATCATGAATTATTCCTTCGCGAACACCACGATCTGCGATGCAAATATCGTGATGACCTATTACTTCAAATATTGAACTCAAGATTACAGTTCCTGCAGCTAAAAGGCCAAATCGATGTGTTTCAACTTCGAACGACTCGTGAAAAGCGTTACGTGGTTGTAGAAGTATTATTTGGCGTTGTAGTAAAAATTGTTCATTTGATAATGCGGAGTTTGGTGAATTGTTGTTTAGGTAAAGAGATAAAATATTGTTTCCAGCAATAAGTAAATCTTTAGCTTTAAATGTTTTTCCATCTATAGCGGTTCTATCATAGGTACGTAATCCAAGTGCGATTGACGCAAGTGTCGTTACTGTGCCAGAGGAAGCAACTATTTGCACTTCATTGTTTTTGAAGTAGCTCATTATTTTATTTTTGGTTACAAAAAATTTTAATGTTTGGTGAATAGTTTGCTGAACGATTTGATAAGCCTGTACATTGTGATTATCATGAATGTACGTATCTCTTAATGTAACCACACCGTACGGTAAAGACATTGAGTCAATAACAGAAAGATCTAGTTGACGATTATTGCGACGTTTATCAATTTTTAACCAAATAATCTCTGTACTACCGCCACCTATATCTAACACAATTCCGTAATTTTTATATTTAGACATTACTCCAATACATCCTTTTAGCACGAGACGAGCTTCTTCTCTTGGGGGGATGATTTCTATTTCAATACCAATTACATCTTTCGCTTTTTCGATAAGTACTTCTGCATTTTTAGCTTGTCTGCATGCTTCTGTGGCGACTGTTCTTACATAAGTTACGTTGTGATTTTCCATTTTTATTCGGCAAATATTCAACGCATCTATGGTTCTGTCTATAGCGTTTTTCGACAGAAGATTTGTTTGTTTTAATCCTTCACCAAGACAGACGACACGTGCTAATGAATCTACTATTTTAATTTTACGTTCATTTGAGTTTTTAATCTTAAAAAAATTTCTGTGTAAACTAGCAATGTTTATTGCTGCAACTGAAAGACGACATGAATTAGTTCCAAGATCGATTGCTGCCACACGAGGACAATGAGCAATTGTATTGTACAAAACAAGATCGCTTGATTTCTTTTGTTTACTCATTTGACGTGCTGCGTTCATTTTTATGAAGTCACTAAAGACACACACAGTGTACGAGAACAAATTAGTATCGTCTATAGGGTGCAGTCTCATTAGATACTTTGTGAGGCCTCATGAGGCATGTCACAATGGATTCACATATTCAAAGAATTGTACACCACAATCAAGTGCATCAAAGGCCACTACTACAAGTACACAGTTTCCTATTAATATTAAGATTCGTTAGCAAGTATGGCTTACATAATGCTACAACATCCGTCAGGAGCACCAATTTTTAAAATTTCTTCTTTGCCACCAACCGCAGCTAGCCAATTATCCGGACAATGACTACTAAATTCTGCTGGAGTCGCGTTAGTCGCAATTATTGTTTCTGGAATTATTCCGCACTCTTGGTATATACATGCAACTAATTGACTGCAAAATTCCTTCATGTTATCGGCTTTAGTGTTTTTATCAGTAGCACAATGTTGTAACTCTTTGATGCTGAAATTGTATTTTTTCCCAACATCTCGCGCAATGATTTGTATCATATCGGCGAGAGGTATCGATTCGTGTAAAATTCTAACGTAAATGTCTCCGTCATATTCAGTTGTAAGAACACTTAACGGAACAATATGTACGCCGTATTTGCCAGTTGAATGTAAGCAAAATACATCTTGTTTGTTCCTATCAAGTTTTTTTATCATGTTAATCATATATTCATGCGATGCTTTGACTTTTCTGCTTTTTTGATTAAAGTGAAGTCCTCCGCTTTTAGCAGATAAATCGATTAATTTCCCAATTTCAGTTGCTGTTGCTGTTAAGGCAATTCCGACATGTGACACTCCAAGTGGATTGTCTTGCTTTGTTTGTAATCGAATACCATTACTAACAACACCTGATCCACAGCATGCAATTAAGCTTCCATTGACTATTCGTAATGGTTTCATTGCTGCAAAACTATTATCATTTCTCCACAAAGCAGTATCTTGATGAGACTCGCTCAAAATAGAATTTGATGGATAGTGTCGTTTCGATGCTGTTATAGGACTGAATAAACTTGGAAACTTTACTTTCGCTGGTGCATCAACTGATTGTTGCACAATACATAACGATGGACGTCCTCCAGGTACGCGAGATGGTAATAGGATGGTTTTTCTAGATGTTTCATTTTGTACGTCAGCACGTTGTTGTTGAACAGTATCTCTTAATGATTCTTGCACTTGTTGCTTGCTTAATGCGTCACTTTCGGCGAATGGACTAACTATTGTTGATGTAGAAGCACATACATTGCCCTCTGATGCAGAAGAACTGCTATGCATTGCTAGGCTAGCGTCTGACGAACTAGTTGTTAGAGATGTACTGGAAGATTCACTAATATTTGGAACAGTTACTTGGTCAATTGTATGCCTAAGCTCGCTTGTATCTGTTGCTAATGGATTAGAGTGTTCGTTTGCACAAACTGTTATTTTTACTAACGCTGCTGAGAACAAATATACTAAGACTTTTTTATTTTTCATATTATACTCAAAAACCTCAAATCATATTTGAGTACTATTATATGTTTTAAGTATTAATATATTATTAATAGAAATTAAAAAAATATTAGTATATACTTATAAACAGAAATTAAATACTTTTTTTGATGTAATAAATGCTTAATTATTTTCAATTGCATACTGGATTAACGACCATATTTGGATAAGGTGCAAATCAACAAAACACAACCTCGGGTTGTTAGTAGTTTGCTTTTTCTACTTTTTAGCCGGAAATTCTTTGTGTTAGATTGCAACTAATAGTTGGATAAAATTTATGGTTTTGACCAAAATGACGATTGAAATCGGCTCACACGCAAATACAAAAAAAGTAAAAAAGGTGAAAGGTTTTGCTTCTATGCCAAAAGACAAAGTTATTGAAATAGCTAAATTGGGTGGAAAAACAAGAGCGCAACAACTCGGCAAAACAGGATATGCAGTACTTGGCCGTAAAGGAGGACGTGTTAGAGTAACTCAGATGAGCCATCAAAAATATGTGTTAATGGGACGACGTGGTGGATTGCAACGAAATAAAAAAATTTAATTTATTATATAACACAATGTATTACGAAAATTGTGTTGCTGTTTTTGGTAGAAGTCTAACGTTGGTCTTTTATTTGTAATTACTGGATTGTTGTTCTGTACTGTAATCCAGCAATTCTCATGATCTGCTGTATAGTTCTACACATAGAGTCTACTTTTGATGGCAATGAGTGTGGATCTGTTTCTGAAAATAGTTCATCTATGATTGATACACCGTTCGTTGATTGACCAATACCTGTAAGCAAAGTGTACGTTGTTTGAAGTGGTGATATTTGTGAATAAGAAAGAAAAGCATTAGCTACAAACGATAAATTCACTGTGAGTTCTTGTACACTTTGCATAAAATTCTCAAATTGTAGTGCTGGTACCCTACACGAATTACAGTGTAGCTTTCTGTTAGACATTTCGTGCTTACGTAAATCAAATGGAATACTAGAATTTACTGATCGTCGTAACATATTGCTGCAATTTTCTATCCATGTTCCAGTTTCAACACGATCGATAATAAAAAAACGAAATCTTCCAAAATTTCTACCAATATTATAAATAATTTGCGATAACTCAGCTATATTCGTATTTATATTATTCAACATTAGTGTGAATTCGCTACATGTCCAATTTGTAATTTGCCGTTCTGGACCTCTAATATCGAACGAATAACCTAAATGATGAATAAATTGTAAAACAGAATGTTCTAGATTATGAAAATTATCAACAGCATCAATCGCATATTCGGACAAATCTACACAGCGTAAAATTTCGTAAAATTGTTCTCCAAGTACGTGAGGTAAAATTTTAGCGATTGACTGTATGAGTGTGCTCGTTTTTTCTAAATTTTGCTCAATTTCATCAAATAAACGATGTTTTTTTAAGCGAAATGCATAGTCACACTCATTACGTGTCCTGGTTTCTATTGAAACACTTAAATCGCTGCAAATTGATTGTATTGCTGTTTTTATATTTGCAATAGATTGATTAATTTTAAAGAAACAATTTGTCAAATAATACAATTGACAATCTCCAGGGAAAAATATTTGTTTTAATTTATCTAAAAACTGAAAATATTCTACAAACAGTGGGGAATTGTGCCACTTTTGTAATGTCGAATATATTTCATGAATACGCATACCTAATTTATTAGATATCGCAAAAAGCGTATTTTCGTTTTCAAAATCTGTCGCAGTGCCTATTGTAGCAAGTATTGTGTTAGGAATAGATTTGTCATATACAGGACAAACTGGATTAAAGCTAGCGACAGTTTGATTAATATATGAGTCCAGTTTGTTTACAATTTCAATCATTTGCGAACCGAGTATCCATAATTGTTCTGCTTGGTGAAAACGGAAAAATCCAGCAATCGGATAAAATGACGCGGCTATTTGCTCTTCAAGAATAGACAATGGAATGTTTTTATACATTTCGATAGAAATATCAGGAAATAATTCTTGTAATGTTTCTTGTGATACTATTCGGCTTAAAATTGTGATTTTATCGTTCAATTGCATTGCTGGATGTTTGAATATTTTTTCTATAATAGTTGGTAACACATCGGAAATGTATTTTACGTTGTGTCCTAGAGGAGAAGTTAAGCAAGTAGCAATAACATGATTCAGTACGCCAAATAATGTATGTTCATCGATATTCGATATAGGTGTGCCAATTTTTTTTAATGTATCATGCGTATATCCATCGTGTATGATTTCGTAAATTACATCGTAAAATTGTGCTGCCAACTCTAAAACATCATAAATTGGAATGTAATATGCGTTATTCCATAATTGTATTAGCGTATCTTCACATGAAATCAAACGACCAAAAACAGAAGGCGCATATGCATTATGCCAAGTAGCTCCTAAAGTATTAAATTCGTCGGTAATGTCTAGTGTTTGTGTTTGTTCAAGAAATTCTTTAAGCGTTTGCAGATCATCAAAAAGAGAATGACGTGTGTCAACTATTAAACCTAATCTTCCAGCTTTATATTTATCTAAAATAAGTCCAAATAATGATGAAGAACTGTTATAAAAAAGCGAATTCATAACACCAAATACTGTGTCTTGGCTTGGTAGATCAGATACATATCCAAGAATTTGTACAGCAGATTGAAATGTTTCGATATCAAACTTCCTAGATAGCACATTCAATGCAGTGTGTATTAGTTGAAATTTATTCAACAATACATTTGTTATTGTGTACCATTCGTTTGTTGTATCTTCAAAAATTGAAATATTTCCAATAATTTCTTGAAGATAGCGAAATCTATCATTTAGTGTTAACGTTCGCCCTAGGTATGCATTATTTTGGTCTCCAATTATGCTGTGTAAGACTGTACCTTTAATGTTTGGTGATTGCGTTAATTTATTGATCGAATTTAAGTAATACGCAAGTGTGTGGCGTTGTGGTTTAGAATATGTAAGTTCATTAAAAACTCTATTTATTCCACCTCCAATCACAGCGTTTATCATTGCATTAAGCTCTCCAAAAATTTCAAAATTACTCCACAATGGTTTACAAAGATGCGCGAACAATTCATTTTGCGAAAGTTTGCCGTATTGTTTTAAATACGAAACCAACTTAGGAACATGAGTGTGTAAACACTCAACAACAAGGTCTGCCCAATCAAACTGATGTGACGTAACAAGAGTTCTAATAGACGCAAACAGATAATCTGTTCTAGTCAATATTTGTCTATACATTGTGTCTAAATGCGACGACAATCCGCCTATAACAGGGATTTGACGAACCTCATGCTCATATTTTGTAGTAATATCAAAACAATTAGCAAATAAACGATTTAATACGCCTTGTAAAGTTTGATCCCCTTGATTAGTTTCATACCAATCTTTTTGTTCTCCGATTAATGAAACAACATGTATAAATGCATCGATTGGTGTATTTTTTATACTTAAAATGTCATATACACTGTTTACTATGCCAAATAGAGTTGTGTTCGAATTATCTGATGAACACCCGATAAATCGTATCCAATAATCAAATGATTCGTCGTCGATGATAGTGTTTGGATTTAGCAATATATTCGATAGTACAACCAGTTTGGCACAAATGCTATTATGCTCATAAGTACAAGAAAATTGTGCAATTAGCTTGTTAATAAATTCAATTTTCTGTTTGTCATTATGAGCCGTGGTCATTTTTTTGTCGTGTAATAAATTATATAACGTAGTAATTTTCATCTGCAACGATAATGGTTCGTGCTGTTTTGGCCAATAATTCGGTATAACTAACATTTTTTCAATTAAACTGTTCTTCCAAAATTTATGTATGCAATCTAAACGGTTTGCAATGGTGTGATGTGGCATTGTCGTTGTGTCATTACTTAGATAGTGGATAGTTGCAATAATTGCGTTTGATACAGAACACGATTCATGCGTGATGAGATGATGTATTCTAGGATAATGTAGTGGATTATACGTATTTATAATGCTACCTACTATTTTTTGTGCAAGTAATGCTTTACCAAAAAATGTTGAGTTACTACCATCATGTATTGAGCCAAAAGGTATGAGCAAACTTGCCTCGCTCTCTGAACGCAAGTTTTGTCTTTCTTGTACAATCGTTTGCAACTGTGTTAACAGCGCGAATACATTGTTTTCAGATATTCCAGGATATACAAAATATTCTCTCCATACATCAAACAACTGAGCAAATAACAAATTTATAATTGATGGTAAATTTGACTGTTGTAACGGAGGCTGTGGTGCTGAATCTGTGGATACGCCAAGTAAATACAATATTTTGTTTTTGACATGAGGATGATATTGCAATGGAATGCATGTTATCAGCTCATTAATCACGCAACATAATGTCGGTTTGCTTTCTTTATCATTTTGCTGACCAATTATATCCGTCATTTTGTCTATTACGTTTTCAGGTAGATGTAATTTGGTATATTCGCGAAATGCACTTAAAGTTCTCTTTAAATGAAGAAATTTTGAATAAAGTGTTACTGGATATACATCAGGTGTATCGCTTGGCCTTCCATTGATTTCATAGTAGTCTATTTTTTTTAAAGGCAGTTTTTCAATCGTATGAAATAACGTTGTAAATAAAATCTGTGCTTTACTCGCTCTATCTACAAGCAATTGCTCTTTTTTCATAATAGTGACATCGTCAGCTGAATATACAGAAACCTTCAATGTAATAATGTTTACTAAACAAATGTACGTGAACTTTAAAAAGCTGATAGCAGATTTCAAATACAATCTGTTATTTTTCAATTTGCTCAAAATGCATTGTATCGGCATCACTTTATTGATATATGTGTAATTGACACACAAATAAATATTACACATTATGTATTAATATTTTGTTGTCTTGAAATGTGACGTGCTTTAATTTTGAGATGATAATACACCAAAGCTTTTGTTAAAAATAAACCGAATTATGCTTTTGGTATCAACTTAGACTTCGTTATGAAGTATTGGATTTCGCTTTTGCTCATTGGACTGTGTAAGACCTTGACTGCTATCATTGTGTGCCTGATGCTTAGCGACTGCAGTTTTTACTGCTGATATTACATCCGAGCTAAGTGAACCCCATGGTGCATTAACTGTTCGTTTTGTTGCGATTAAAACGATAACTACACAACCTGAACACGAATTTCTAGCGAAATGGTTTGTTAAACCGCTGACGCAAATATTTGTATCATCACACTTTTGAAGCGTCTTATTGGAAAGACGCACCTCACAAAATTTAGGAGAAACAATTACCTTGCTTTTCTTAAAATATTCAACGACGTTATTGACGGCCAAAACACGAAGCCTCCGCTTAGCGCGATTCCTGTCAACTGCACCACCAACTTTTCGACTCGCGGTAAATCCGAAAAAAACGCAGTTTACTGCTCCCGAAGCATAACATCCAGCGTTAACTACTCCAAATTGAACGCAAACGGCACCAGATCGGATATACACTCCATATTTTTGAAGAGAGAGGAAATCTTGTCGCGCTTTTAGCTTGCAAATTTTCACGTTAGATTATGCAGCTAAACGTTTCCTGCCTTTCGAACGACGAGCTGATATCACAGATCTTCCGCCGACAGTGGCCATCCTTGCTCTAAAACCATGACGTCGTTTTCTAACAATTAAACTGGGCTGAAACGTTCTTTTCATGATTACACCTGACAATAAAGCTTACATTCTTATTGATAGCATGAAACACAATATACGCAAAGTAGATTGTCTCAGATGCTCAACACCCCCGCGGCTCTTTATTTTGCCTGGACAATCTGTAAAATGCGTGAAGGTTGTTCCGAAAAAAACTACGAATCGCGCGGATTTCATCAGGCAGTATAGTTTAAGTTTCAGATAAAATTGTCGCTCATTTAACATTTAAGGCGAGTTCTCCATTCAGCCGAAGCACATTCGAGACGTAAAGCGGATTGAAAAAATGATGTCGGTGCCTGAAAAAAGTGATCCGTTAATGTAAAAATCATGTGGGCAGCATCGCAAGTACAGTATAATCATCTTAATGTTGGTACAGTTAGAGCATACGCAATGATTAATTTGTTAGATCCGAAGCTTGATTACATTTTTAAGACCATATTTGGTAAAGATGATAAAAAACCGTTGTTGATTTCGTTTTTGAATGCGTTGTTTAAGGGG
>JAITIY010000069.1 GCA_031279185.1 Holosporales bacterium | reverse complement strand
GATCTATTAAATCTTTGATGCGCCGGAATTCCATGTCGATAACTCATTTAGTCAAGTGTATCAAGAAAATATCTCATGCGTTGGCCCTGAGCTGCATATGCGATGTTCTTTGCCTTGAACAAATTCGCTACCTTTTGCCGGTCATTCTGAATCGTGAATATGTTTTCTCATTAACGCCTGTTCTTCAGGGGGATAACACTCTGATATCTATCGTTCCGTCCTTGTTGAGTCGCATAACTAGCCTTGACAAACCGACACCGCTCGTTATATCTCAGTTTAATTAAATTTTTCTACGAAAATCGACAGACTTTGTCAGAATATTAAGATATATATTATACATTTTACTAAAAACAAAACTAGGCGCGAACGAAATATTCACTTATAAATTACACAGCCAAACACCACGAATACTTAAAGATTACGAGGAATGTGTGAATAAAGTGCTAACTGTTGCGCACTTGGTGCTGCCGTTTTGGCTCAAACGTGTTTGGCCTCCGCAGTAAAATAGCCAGAGTACGGTGTCAAAATTTACGTTATGGCCGTGCTACTATTTTTGTAAAGAATATTGCTATCAGTGATTGATTATTTACTTATATCTAAACTTTCCGCACCTAGAACTGTCCACACAAAACAAACAAATTATTCCTACTAATCCATCGAACTATCACTCCTGGAGCTTTTTGTGGAATAGTAATTTTGATATCTGAGCCACTTAGTGTCACGATATCGTCCAATGAATAAGATGAAGTTGGATGAATGCTAATCAATACTACAGCGCAAAAATCTGTTGCAACAGCGTATGCATCGCAAGACAAAACTGGAGAACCGTCTTCAAAAACAACATGCATGTTGTTTGGTCCTTGTATTTTTGTAAAAGCGATTTCTTTATCATCAAATGGTGTTTTTGGTATCCAAGTTGTCAAAATCGGATTGACAATATAAATAATATCACGCTGATATCCATCTTTTTGTACTTGTTCTTCTATACACAGAGCTTTATACGGAATTTTCCCAATAACGTGATTACATTCATTTTCTAAACCACTATTATCTGTAGCTGGCCATGGTAATCTATCATAAACTTTGGCATGAACAGAGAGCGATTGTAACACAAAATCTAGTGAGTGACGTGTCCGCAAAATCTTTGATGCAGAAATAAGCGTTTTAACACTTGGGATAATTATTGAAGCAAGTACGCCAATCACACAAAGTGCAACCGCAGTTTCTATTAAAATAAACCCTTTAAGTTTTTTCCCCAAAATCACTATATTGCGGCCTCAACTTTGTTTTGCTATTTCTTTTTGCTCTAAATCAAACATTTTAGGTTTACGTACACCCCAGATTAAGTATACAAACGAATCAACGATTTTTTTAAAAAAACTAGCTTCTTTAATTGTTATCGTAGCTACTAATGGGAGTACAAGAGGCGTGTGCATTGTTCCGGAAATAATACGCATTTCACCAACGAGCATTCCTTTGGGGATTGGTGCAGTTACAGGAGAATAGTAATTCAAGGTAATTTTAGCGTCATATGGAGAACTACGTGGCAAAATGATTGCAGTATCATTTTCTACTGTAATAGGTAACTCGCTATCTTCGCCGTACCATACAGGAATTTTCGCAATTATGTGATTTTTCCTGTACAAGGAATGCATTATAAACGTATTCAGTCCCCAGGTAAGTAATGCACTTGCATCAGTTGTTCTATCTTGTTCATTTTTGTATCCATTAACAACCAAAAGTAAACGTCTACCATTACTAACACAAGTGACAGCAATGCCATATCCACCTTCATTTGTATGACCAGTTTTCAAACCATCGCATCCAATACCTTTACTAAGAAAAACATTTTTATTTCGCTGAGAAATACCATTGAACGAGAAAGATGTGTGACTATATATATCAAAAACTTCCGGATAATCTGTAATCGCCTGACGCGCAATAATTGCTAAATCGTATGCCGTAGTTTTATGCATTTGTGCAGGAAGTCCGTGTCCATTTTCAAAATTTGTATTGATAGCGCCTAGGCTTTTAACAAATTTAGTTAACTCTATAGCGAATAATTCTTCTGTGCCACAAATACCCTCTGCTAATACAACGGCAGCATCATTTGCAGAAGAGATGATCAATCCATAAAGCAAGTCTTTAACAGAAACTTTTTGATCTATGTTTAGAAACATAGTTGAACCTTCCTTGCGATAAGCATTACGAGATACAGTAAATTTTGTATCGAAATTCAGTTCACCGGACTTAAGCTTACTTGCGACAAAGCACGCCGTTGCAATTTTAGTCATTGAGGAAGGACTCATTGGCATGTGAGCGTTTTTTTCTAAAAGAACTACGCCACTATTTACATCTATAAGTATTACTTGTTTGGCTTTGGTAGGCGGTAATGAAATATTGAATTGAGATGACGATGTATCGTCTACATGTTGAATGTATTCGTTATGTATAACATTGTCATTTTCAGCGCGTACTGTTTTAATGCTTTGTCGCTCTTTGTTTTGCGGCTTGTCTATTGATGAACATTGATGATTTATATCAATTATATTTGATGAGAACATTAAACAGCTAAACAACGTTGCGCACAGTACTGACGTTATAAATCGTTCAATCATTGATTCTTTTAAATTTAGTAATGGTTCATAAAGAAAATATATCCTTTTGGTGACCATTCGCAATATTTTATATTAGTGGAATAGCTACTAGATATGCGAAAGATACAAGTTCCTTCGAGACAGCAG